>JBECKU010000089.1:0-4051 GCA_040235385.1 Candidatus Sulfobium sp.
TCCTTGCTGCCCTTGTAAAATCTCTTATCGAGGTCCATAAAAATGCTCCTCAAAATTGATATCGGGGTGCGAGATTATGGAATGAATTATAAATGAACGTTCTCACCCCGTACCAGTAATAAGGACATTTCACCTTCACCGTTCTTATAAACCCGTTAGCCCGCATTATTCGCAAATTCCGGATCTATCGGCCTCCAACCAGGAGGGCCATAGTCTCCGAGCGGTTTCTTTTGCCGACCTGTCTGCCGGCAGGCAGGTAGTCCTACAGTGTGTACTTTAAAAATAAAGAGGCAAAAGCCTCGGAACGCAGTTAGAATGAGCCTGGAGACCATGCCCCTCCTTTCACTGCGAAAAGTTTACGAATTAACCGGGTTAGAGACATCGGTGGATTTTATTGTAATATAAGAAATGAGAAAGAGGTTGTACCTCAAAGTAGGCGACAAAGTGAAACACCGCCATTATTTCGGATGGGGCACGGGTGAGGTGATCGAGGAGAAGCACTCCGCCCTCTCCGGCGGGTTCTGCATGGTCCGGATAATGTTCGCCGACGGCAAGGAGCGGTCCTTCATCAATGATCTCGACCATCAGCACTGCTGTTATTATTTCGGCTTGCGCCTGCTCTAAAACTTTATTCTATCGTGGCAAAAAGACTTTCATCTCAAATTCGTCATTCCCGAGGCAGTAATCGGGAATCCAGGTTTTCAGATAACGTAATATAGATTCGCAAAAATCTAATGCATTCCCGGCGGACCTTCGGTTTTGCCCTTTCTCATCAAAAAGACGAGCGGCAGAATAAGGACCATAAAAAGACTCAGCAGGTGGAAGGCATCGTTAAAAGATAACATCGAGGCCTGCCTGAGCAGTTCCCTGTAAATCGAAGCCACACCCGCATGCTCCGCCAGACCGGGCGGAAACCCCTTGTTCTGCATCAGTTGCGCCGACCTGTCAACCGCGATCTGATATGTACTGTCAAAGGGGGTCAGGTTTTCAACGAGCCGGAACTGATGAAACTGCGCCTTTCTGGCGATCATTGTCGTCACAAAAGCAACACCGAAGCTGCCTCCCAGGTTCCTCAGAAGATTATAAATCGACGTAGCGTTGCCCATGTCCTCTTTGCTCACCCGGGCCATGGTCATCGTAGTGAGCGGGATAAAGAGGAACCCCATCCCGACTCCCAGTACCACGCGGGGCCAGATAATCGTACTGAAATCTGCGGAGAGACTGAACTGAGACATGAGATAGGTCGAATAGGCGGCCACCGCTATACCGAAAGCGAGTATCGCCTTGGGGTTGAGTTTTGTTACGAGTCTTCCCGCCAGAGGCATGGCGATGAGCGTGGCAAGCCCTCCGGGGCCGAGCACCATCCCCGCGAGAAATGACGTATATCCCATTAGCGTCTGTAAATATATGGGCAAAAGAACGATGCTCCCGAAGAGATTGAAGAAGGCGAAAAACATCACGACATTGCCGGTGCTGAAAGAGATGTTTTTGAATATCTTCAAATTGACGATGGGATGCTCTGCAAAGTATTCCACGATCAGGAAAAGGATGAGACATGCGGCCGAAACCGCGGTGAGCAGGGCAATCGTATTCGACGAGAACCAGTCGTCCTGCTGCCCCCTGTCGAGAACTATCTGAAGACACCCCAGCCCTACCGCAAGAAGGGCAAGCCCCCAGTAGTCGATCTTCATCTTCATCCTTTTCATGTAGGGAGGGTCGACGATAAAGAACGTCACCATCAATATGGATATAATTCCTATGGGGATGTTGATGAAGAATATCCAATGCCAGGACCAGTTGTCCGTTATCCACCCACCGAGGAGCGGACCGATTATCGGACCGAACATTATCCCTATCCCGAACAGAGCCATCGCCATGCCATGCTGTTTCCTCGGAAAGGTCTCAAGCAGGATGGCCTGGGATATGGGCTGAAGAGATCCTCCCCCGATCCCCTGGAGGACCCTGAAGAATATGAGGGCCCGCAGACTCCAGGCAGATCCGCATAAAAGAGAACTGGCAGTAAACAACATCAGGGAGAAAATGAGATAGCGCTTCCTGCCGAAAAGCCTGCTCAGCCATCCCGTCATGGGTATGATTATCGCATTTGAGACCAGATAAGAGGTAATGGTCCAGGTCGCCTCGTCTATACTCGCCGAGAGACTTCCCCTGATATGATCCAGAGATACGTTTACGACAGACGTATCGATGATCTCGATCAGCGTGGGGAGCATTACGGTCAGAGCGACGAGCCATTTGTTCATGGAGTGCTTATACAGCCCCCGACACAGTGCCGGCTTCAGACCACTCATCTTCGCTTTGACAAGTGAGCGAATTTTTATGTAATATGATCAAGTTGTTTCGCATTCTAGCAATAATGCAATAAAGGAGGTTTTTATGGAAAAGAAGAGGTATCTTTTCATCCTTTCTCACGCCGCGGAAAATCCATCGGAGGCCGTCGTTTTGATGAAAATCGCCACAAACATGAAGGCTTTCGACGATGAGGCCGAGATCGATTTCTTCCTTATGGGCGAGGGAGTTCTCCTGGCCAAAAAAGGAGTAGCCGAAGGACTTTCCGCCGAGCTCGAAGGTCAAAAGGTCGCTGTGGGAGAATTGCTGACCATGTTGACGGAGGATTTCGGTTGTAAGCTGTACGTCTGCCACGCGTTCATGCCCTCATACGGTGTGAAAGAGGAAGACCTGATAGAGGGCGCCCAGATGAAATCCAGTTCCTACCTCGGAGAACTGCTCCTTGACGGCAGAATTCCTCTGTCCGTAAGTCTGTAATATCTCGTCCGGTCTCGCTCTATTCATTGAAGTCTTCCAGGTTAAGGGCCCTGCATTTGCAGGGCCCGTTTTTCTTATTACTCCACTATAACCGTAGGCACGACCGACATGCCGATTCTGAGTACGTGTTCCGGGTCGGTATCCTTGTCGAACACAATCTTGACAGGTATCCTCTGGACAATCTTCACGTAATTGCCGGTAGCATTCTCGGGCGGGAACAATGAAAAGGCAGCACCCGTCCCGGCCATGATGCTGTCGACAGTACCTTTAAAAGTCTTGCCGGGATAGGTGTCCACCTCCATCTCAACTTTCATCCCCGGCCTGATTTTCTTTAGTTCCGTCTCCTTGTAGTTGGCAACGACATAAATATTATCCAGCGGAACAACAGCCATAAGGGGTTGTCCTGCCTGTACGCGATTGCCCGCTTCCACAGACTTCCTCGTCACCTGACCGTCAACTGGGGCATAGATCCCGGTATAGCCGAGATCAAGTCGGGCGGCGGCCAGTTGAGCTTCTTTATGGTTTATGTTGGATAACTGAACCTTTTTCCCCGTCTCGACCTGTTTAACGACCGCCCTTTGGGTTTCGACCGCTGACTGATAACTTCTTTGTCCTTCGACCGATGCTTTCACCTGAGCAATCGCGACTTTGTAATCGGTCATTGTCTTTTCATACTTCTCCTTAGAGATCGCATCTTTGCTGAAAAGGTTCTCAGCCCTTTCCCTGTCCCTCTCGGCCTGCTCGAACCTGGCCTTCTGGAGTTCCATCATGGCACCGATAGCATCCGCCCTGGCCTTCGCCTCGGCAAGTTGCTTCTTCGCAGCATCCAGTTTCGAGTCTGTCTCGGCAAGCTTTTGCTTTTCAGCTTCAAGGGACGCCTCTATTTCCTGAACTTTAACTTCATAGTCTGTGGGGTCCAGTTTGAGCAGCAAATCGCCGGCCTTCACAGACTGGTTATCCGTCACCAGGACATTCCTGACGGTTCCGGGAATTCTCGGAGAAACAGAATGAATATGGCCTTCGATAAAGGCATCGTCCGTCGTTATATGCGTGCTTTTGTATTGCAGATAGAAAAAGATCGCCACTGCGAGGATGAGCGCGATCAGCCCGAACACGACCATGGCTATCTTCTTTTTTCTGCCGTTCGTCTTTTCTTCAGCCATTTATTTCCTCCCAAATATTACCGTCAACCCCATAAGTGCAACCAAAAAATGCCGATGTTGTGAGAAAATTTCTTTTTCGATACCTTTACTGACTTTGACAAAAT
>JBECKU010000091.1:0-15021 GCA_040235385.1 Candidatus Sulfobium sp.
CGGTCAATCCTGAACATCGAGCAGTTCCTTCTTCTTTTCTATTGGGAGCATATATGCCTCAATCGCCTTTTTTGCGACCGGCGCAGCGGCGCTTCCGCCGTGCCCCCCGTGTTCGACCAGTACGGAAAGGGCGATATCCGGTCTTTCTACCGGGGCGAACGCGACGAACCAGGCGTGGTCCCTGAATTTTTCCGGAAGATCCCTGGAATCTTTCCGGATGCCGACCACCTGGGCGGTCCCGGTCTTACCTCCGATCATCGTAACGTCCGACTTTGCGACCCAGCCCGTGCCGTTTGGTTCGTTCACCACGTCGGAGAGATAGTGGCGTATCTTCTCCAGGATCTCCGGCCTGACTCCGGAACTGGTCACGGGGACAGGTTCGGCATCTCTTAGAATCAGCGGTTTGTAAACAGTCCCGCCGTTTGCGACGGCACTCGTCATTTCAGCAAGCTGAAGGGGTGTTACGGATACGTAGCCCTGGCCGATTGAATTGACAAAAGTTTCACCGATGTACCACGGTTCCTTTTTCTTCTCCCTTTTCCATCCGGTGTTCGGTATAAGCCCTTCTCTCTCGCTCCCGAGCGGGATTCCCGTGGCCTTACCGAGCCCGAACCGGGAGGCGTAATCATAAATGGTATCAATCCCCAGACGCTTCCCCGCCTCGTAGAAAAATACGTCGCATGATTCGACGAGGGCCCTGTGGACCGAAACGAAATTGTGGCCGCTTTTTTTCCAGCAGCCGAAGTGCCACTTGCCGTATCTGATGCCCCCTTTGCAATCGACTGAGGTATGCTCGTCCATGACCCCTTCGTTCAATGCTGCGATCGCCGTAATTATCTTGAACGTGGACCCCGGCGGATACTGGCTCTGTATCGCCCTGTTCAGCATCGGCAGCTTCTCGTCTTTGCTCAGTGAAACCCAGTCGTCGTAACTTATCCCCTTGGCAAACTTATTAGGATCGAAAGAGGGAGAACTTACCAGTCCGAGCACCTCGCCCGTCCCCGGCCGGAGGGCGACGAGTGCCCCCGCCCTTCCGTCGAGAGCCTCTTCCGCTTTCCTCTGAAGCGCGATGTCTATGCTCAGGGTGAGATCTGCTCCCTTGACAGGCGGGATCTCCCGCAATAATCTGAGTTCCTTGCCGAGAGCGTCGACCTCGATTATCCTCTGTCCGGCGGTGCCGCGCAGGGATTTGTCGTACAGTTTTTCAACGCCCCACTGACCGATGAAGGCGTCGGGGGGCACATCGTCGAATTCCGGACTCCTGGACTGGCGCGGACTGAGCTTTCCTAGATATCCTATTATGTGCGAGCCTGTGCTCCCGTAAAGATAATCCCGTGTCGTCTCGACCTCGATTATGAGCCCCGGGAAGTCCGAGCGTCTAGCCTCTATAAAACTCACTTGCTTGAAGGTAAGACCTTCCTTAAGTTTTACCGGCGCCATAGGGTTCTTGGATCCCCCTGTCATTTTTCGGGATATCTCGGCGGCCGGGAGTCCGATCAGGGCCGAAAGGGGGTCCGCGTTACCGGCTTCGAACTCTTCCGGAATGAGCGAAACGCAAAAATATGGCGTGTTTTTCACAAGAGGAATATTGTTACGGTCAAAGATGATACCTCTCGGCGCGGGGATCCCTATGACCCTCAGTCTGTTAGATTCGGAGATTTTCCGGAAATCCTCGCCCTGAAGGACCTGCAACTGCCAGAGCCGGAGAAGGACGATCAGAAAACCAAAGACGACGATATAACTTATGACTGCGATCTTTTTTTGTTCCCTGTTTTTACTCAGCATGTCTTGGCCTTATGAAGAGACCAGCGGGTGCATTAAGGAGGGACTGCATTACAGCGATGTATAGCGCAGCCCCCGGCTCCGCCGGCATAGTATCGAAGAGGGTCCTCGAGAGAAAAACAACGCAGTTGTCGACGAGAGTGAGAAGAGAGATCGCGACGATGCCGAGCAGGGGTGTCCATCTGAAAATACCTCCGGAGATAAGAAAGGCCGACGAATATCCTACAACCCCCTTCCCCAGCAGGTTAGGCCCTATAATGGAGCGGGAGACGATATCCTCCAGAGTCCCGAGAAAGGCTCCCGACACTAGCCCTCTGGTCTCTCCGTAACGTATACCGGCATAAAAAGCGAGAATGACTGTGAGGTTGGGAGGTACACCCAAAATGGTTATTTTGGTCTGCAGGAACAACGCCAGGAAGACGACAAATGCCCGGACAAGGTACTTCATCTGACGATAACCACTTCCTCTATTTTCTCATCATCCTGGAAAGGGACCACCTCGACGTTCCGAAAGCTCCCGCCGGCCCTGCTCCTGTCGAGGCCGGAGACATAACCCACAGGTATGCCCGGGGGAAAGAGTGAATCCAGTCCGGATGTGACGACGACATCGCCTATTTCTACTTCGGCATCACGCGGCATATACTTCAGGGCGCATCTTTTCGAACCCGTTCCAGATAAGATTGCCTCCCGTCTGCTATCCTGGAGACGTACGGCAGCGGAAAAAGTGATGTCCGTGACCAGGAGGACGGTCGAATAACCCGTTGAGGCGATTGCGATTTTTCCGGCAAGACCGAGGGGCGTAATGGCCGTCATATCCTTGTCCACCCCGTCCCCGAGCCCCTTGTCTATCACCAATGTGCGCGACCAGCGGCCGCTCCCCCGGCCTACGGCTTCTGCAGCGGCGACAAAGTTGTCCCGTCTCTCCCGCAATGCGAGGAGTCCCCTGAGCCGTTTGTTCTCCCGGACCACTTCCTGGTAATTTCCCCGCTCCGCCAGGAGCCGGTCGAGACGCTCCTTCAACTTAACATTTTCAGCCTTGCGCAATGCCATCCTTTCAAAGGGTCCGGTTATAGCGTCAGCGAGCGAGCCGGAGGCAAGACTGAGACGGTTAAGAAGATCGGAAAAAAAGGGAGTAGTAACCAACCTGCTGTGTTTGCTCTGATAAGTCATTAAGATGAAAGAAAGAGCGACGATACAAAAAAAGAGAATCGTGCTTTTTTTGGGCATCCTTAATTAATCGCTATTCTGCGAAGCAGGTCTAATTCATCGAGCATCTTTCCGACCCCTATCACGACCGCGGTGAGAGGGTTTTCTGCTACAACGACAGGGAGACTGGTTTCATGTTTGATAAGGATATCGAGCCCGCGCAGAAGGGCCCCCCCGCCTGCGAGGACAATGCCCCTGTCGACGATGTCCGCCGCCAGTTCGGGAGGCGTATTTTCGAGAGCTACTCTGATGGTGTCCAGTATGATATTGATCGGCTCGGAGAGAGCTTCCCGTATTTCATCCTCGTTAATGGTGATCGTCTTCGGTATCCCGGAGATCAGGTCTCTCCCCTTGATCTCCATAACACGCCGCTCGGCCTCGATATGGTCGGTCGCGGACCCGATATCGATCTTAATCTGTTCGGTGGTGGTCTCACCGATCATAAGGTTGTATCTCCGCTTGATATAAGACATGATGGCCTCGTCCATCTTATCTCCCCCGACCCTTACCGCCTTGCTGAAAACCACGCCGTCGAGGGAGATCACCGCAACATCCGTGGTCCCTCCCCCGATGTCAACGATCATATTCCCGGAAGGCTCGCCGACGGGGAGTCCTACCCCGATAGCCGCCGCCATGGGCTCTTCGATGAGATATACCTCCCTGGCGCCCGAGGCCTCGGCGGCGTCCTTGACCGCTCTCTGTTCGACCTGGGTAATGCCCGAGGGTACCCCTATGATCACCCGGGGAGAGACGAAGCTCCGCCGGTTGTGGACCTTTTTTATGAAATATTTCAGCATCTCCCCGGTTGCATCAAAATCGGCGATGACTCCGTCCTTCATCGGCCTGATTGCCATGATATTGGCGGGGGTTTTGCCTAGCATCCTTTTAGCCTCGGCTCCGACTGCAATCGTCTTCTTGTTGTCCTTCCGGATTACTACCACAGAGGGTTCATCACAGACTATACCTTTTCCTTTCACGTAAACGAGTGTATTTGCGGTACCGAGATCGACCGCGAGATCGTTTGAGAACAGACCGAGTATGTTATGGAAAAACATTATGCCTCCGAAACGCCCTGCGTCTCCGTAACAGTGGTTTTGGCGAATTCATCGCCCAGGCGCATGCCGTCTTTGCTACCGAGCATTAGAATAAATTCGATCGCTGCAACGCACAAAAAAAATATCCATCCTACGAACGGGATCACCCAAAGGATATATCCGGCCGCCAGGGTGCTGTTTCTCAAAATAGATTCCTTGAACGTACAGGAGCCTTGCGTGGCAACGGAAACAACCCTCAGTTTGATGAGCTTCTTGCCGATGCTCCTGCCGTCGAAAAAACCGTCGCTCAGGAGCAGGTAGACCAGTCCGGCCCAAAAACCGGCCCGCGGGATTATTTCCACGGCGGCCGCGATGATGATAAAGTCAACAATTTTCGCCGCAACACGAAGGAGAAGTCCCGCTCGTCTCTGCTCATCGGACATTGAAAATACTAACAGATGATTTTAGTATTTTTCAATAATAACATATATTACAGTAAGATAATCGAAGATAAGACCGCTTCCCTGATCGACAGCAGTAAGTATACAGAAACAGAGCCTACGATCCGGCAATTAAGGGGGATTAGATCTTTGTGTGCTGGACGTCGACGGTATTCACGAATAAGTCGATCAGCTCGGGATCGAACTGGGTTCCTGCTTTGTTTTTCAGTTCGTCTATGGACTCCTCAAAAGACAATGGTATTTTGTAAGTCGAAAGGCTTACCATCGCATCGAAGGCCTCCGCGACAGCGATGATCCTTGCTTCCAGGGGAATGTCGGGGCCCTTCAGTCCTGAAGGATAACCATGGCCGTCGAACCGTTCATGATGATGGAGAATGAAGGGGGCTATCCCTGCATAGAAATTGATCGGCCTGATCATCTCGTACCCCAGGACGGGATGCCTCATGAATTCTTCCTTCCTGTAAGCGTGGTCGGAATGTATTTTCAGGAACCCTACATCGTGGAGAAGAGAAGCAAAATAGAGCCTCTTCTTTGCCTCTTCCGGCATCTCGAGAGACTTGGCGATAAGAATGCCGTAACGTGCCACCCGGCGGGAATGTCCCTTCTTTTCCGGGATCTGGAAGTCTATCGCTTCGAGCAGCATTTCCGTGAGATGGATTTCATAGTTCTTCTGATCTTCGTAAAACTTAGTCTTGATGATGGAAATGGCAGCCTGCTCGGCCAGATAGACGATAATCTCCTCGTCCCGCTCGCGGTAGGCATGCCCGCCGTTCCTGTTTAATAGTTCCAAAACCCCGACTATGCCTGTAACAGTCTTCAAAGGGACGCAGAGGAGAGATTTTGTTTCGTAGCCCGTAAGATCATCGATCTCTGCGTTGAACCGCTTGTCCGCCTTGGCGTCGGATATTCGGAGCGTTGTCCCTTTTTCGGCGACCCAACCGGCAATCCCTTTCCCCCTCGTCACTGTTTTGCCGATGAGAAAGTCGGCCTTCCCTCCGCGCACAATCTTAAACACCAGATTGCCGCCGTCCAGCAGGAGGATCGAGCCTGCATCGGAATGAGTAATGGCCAGGGCATTATCGAGCACCTTTTCGAGAAGGATGTCGCCATGCACTTCTTCTCTAAGATCTCTTGTGATGTCGAGTATTCTCTCCAGCCTGTTGCTGTAGTCCTTTATGATCCTCAGAACCTGCCTGGATATCATGACGAAAATGTAGAGACCCAGCAGGGAGAGGAAAAAGGATATTCCGATGATCAGAGTTATCGATAGCTCGGGAAGAAACTTCAGATAGTCGGAGAGCGGTTCATAAATATATCTTACTATTACTGCAAATAGGATGATGATGACAAAGGAGATTATCCAAAGGGAGAGTCGAAATTTTTTCTTTATTTCCAGGATCGCTGAGTTAATACCTTTTCGGCTTTCCTCGGCCATGAACAACTTTACTTGGAAAACAATAATATGTCAATGAAGAAATGATTTACGTTGAAGAGCTTTGAAAGGTCCATTGTCCCGGTCCTCTCGGCGGGCTGCGTGTAATGTCGCGAGTTACATTGCTGAAAAGTTTGCGAGATCTGACTATTCAAAATTTATATATTTATATATAAATTTTGCACATTGGCGGCCGGTTAATTTTAACCTTAAAATAATAAAAATCTTTTAAATCAAAGCATTTCCTTTTATGTCAAAACAGGCATTTAGCTTGCTATCGTCTGATCAGAAGTTGTGAAGGTAATGGCTGGGGACGGGCTGACCGGTTCCGGAGAAAAAAGGGTGTACATGCCGAGAGGGTGTGATCATCTTCTTCGGGGTGCGGGCAATGTTATGAACTCCGGTCGCAAGGCGTGGGACGGGGATACGCACCGCGACCGGAGTTCGTACTTACTTTCCAGCCGTTCTGCAAAATTCCATGTTTATATGTATTATTTCCTTTTGGATCTTTTCGTAATCGATTCCGAAGGAAGTTCGGAGCTCTCCCGCTATGTCGAGATAGCGCCCGAAGACCGCTCCCAGAGTCGAAGACGAGTACTGATGCCTGAAATCCTTGCACAAAATATGCGCAAGGTCAGTATCGGTATAAGGAGTACGGCGGAGAGCTTCTTCGACCCGCCCGGCGATCTCCCTTCTCAGTTCAGGCGTTTCTTCTCCCTTCACCCGTCTTTCGAACAGACGCCCAACGGACAAGTTTTCCGGATCGAGGCATTTATAGAAGCTCTTACAGTTTGGGCAGCAGTTTTTCAGTTCGTCCTTGAGCGTCTCCAGAATACAGGTTTCAATGATATCTCTGAAGGCCTCTTCCTTTTCGGCACTCCCGATCCCCATCAGTTTCTCGACAAATTCCTCCCCGTCTCTGACGACGGCCTCGGGGGTACCTTCCATTCTCTTTGCGTTTTCCGCACCGATTATGCTGTTTGCGAGGATGACGAGATAACGCAAATCTTCAGGAAACAGGCCAAGTTTATTCCTAAATTCCCTGTTGTTCAGCTCATATAGGACAGCATAAGAAGAATAGAGGCCGGTATTTGACATTTTCAGTTCCCTATATTTCCTGTCATATGTCCGCTTTCCGCGGGATCTTCCCGTCGCTGGAGTATACCAGGCTCGATCTTCTGCTCGTCATGAACTATTGTACCACGGTCCTTTTTTCAGGCGGTACCGGAAACTCGCAGGAGCGGGTTACCTGAGGACTCGGACGTCCCCTCCTCTGATTGACACCTTATCTTTTCTATGATACGTTCTCATTGAAGCCAATGCGACTTTTCATTAGCAGAGATCGAGGCTATGGAAATATACCTTTTCAGTAAAGCTTTTTACCTGCATGCCGGCCTGTTCATCGGCGGGACGGTGATTTTCCTCCTCATGCGCAAAATCATTCCGTCGGGCGCGGCAGGCCTCGCGAAAAGACTGAAAATACAGAGCGGTCCCGTACGAAATTTCAGCATCCTGACCAAACGTTTTCTCAAGCTGCTCTACATCGTATTTGTTCTGAAACTGATCATCTCGATTCCCGTGATCGTAAAATACGCCAAGCCCGTGCTCGATTACGCCATCGTGGACGTGGAGACCTTCAGGCTGAGCATATCCTCGGTCGTCAAGGGGCTCATCGTTTTTTATCTTTTACTGGTTGCGACCAGGCTTTTTATCGCTCTCCTTCAGATGTATCTGTCGCACAAAAGCGCCGGGGAAGAGATCGTGAGCAATATCGATCTCCTCATCTATAATATCGCCCTCATCTTTATCATTATTCTGACTCTCTCGGTAGTCGGAATAAGCTGGAAAATCCTTCTTCCGCTCGCAGGAGGGCTGGGGATCGGCATCGGTTTCGGCATCAGGGATGTGGTGAACAACTTCGTAAGCGGGTTCGTCATCCTTACCTCCAGGACTGTAAAGAGGGGAGATTGGATTACTCTTGGGGACTACTTCGGAAAGATCGTCGACATCGGGATAAGGACCTCTACCCTGAGGACAGTAGAGAATATCGACATCATTATTCCCAACTCCGACCTCATTACCCAGGAACTCACGAACTGGTCCTATACGGACAACATTGTGAGGGTGAGCATCCCCGTCGGAGTCTCTTACAGTAGCGACGTGCCCCTGGTCAGGGAGACTCTTCTCGGGGTGGCGAAGACCTCTCAGTTTGTCCTGAACTCCCCTGCGCCCGAAGCGCGCTTCCTGGAATTCGGTAACAGTTCCCTTGATTTTGCACTCCTCGTCTGGGTCGATATCAAGAAGATCAAGATCCCGCTCCTCAAGAGTCTTCTGAATTATGCGATATGGGACGCGTTCAAGGAAAAGGGGATCCAGATCCCTTTCCCCCAAAGGGACATTTGGTTCAGAAACGCCTTACATATCGAAAAGGAGTAAACCTCGCGAGAAGACCTCCACCTTTCTGACGGAAAAGCTCGCATGGAACGGAAACAATGCGATACAATTTGATAAAATCGATTAATTCCGATATAAATGTGCCAATCTCCCTGAGGAGAGAAGCGTGAAGGAGGAACCATATGCTTTATCGCCGGGTTTTGCCGATTGTCTGCATGATTGGAGTGGTCGTTCTGTCTCTGGCTTTTTCCGCATACGCGGGATTGGTCATAAAGGAAAAAGACGGAGAGATCTCTTATCTTTCCGAAGGGAAGATCAAGGTTGTTACCGGCAAAAAAGAAGACAGGATGTGGTATATCATGGACTCCAAAGACGGCCTGATGACCCTTGTCGACGAAGAGAGAAAAGCGTACGCGAGCGGTACACCGGATGAGTATTGTCGGGTATCTAAGTCTCTGGGAGAAGAAATGAAAGAAGCCATGCTTAAGGAGATGGCTCCGGAGGAACGGGAGATGTTCGAAAAATATATGAAAGAAGGCTCGAATATACGGGAAGGTGTGAAAAGGCCGCAATCCAAAAAGCCCGTGGTGACAATAGCAAAGACGGGGAGCGAAGTCATAGCCGGGTACAAGACGACCAGGTATACGGTTACAGTGGACGGCGAAAGATATGAGGATGTCTGGATCGCGGCCGATGCCTCTCTCGCTAATGAGATGAAGGAGATCGAATCGGGGATGCTCTCCATGCAGAAACGCTTCGAAAAATGTGCGGGAGCCGTCGAAGATTATGAGGACGAGGATGGTCCCAGTTCATCTCCCGAATACGATAAGCTCATGAGCAAGGGTTTTGTCATGAAAGAAATTTCCTATACAGGCGGCTATGAAGAGGAAGGCGAAGTCGTTAGCGAGGTGGTGAAGCTGGAGAAGAAGAGCATAACGTCCTCGGAGTTCAAGGTGCCGTCCGGGTATAAGAAAGTGTCTCTGAAGGAACTCTTCAAGGGTCAGATGCGCCGCCAAGGCCCCGAAGATTAAACCTTTTTCATGAACTGTGTGATTACTGTCACAGCATTTTCTGCCTGAATCTGTGAGAGTATAATTGAACCGGTTTTTTCGATGAAAATGGCAGAAGTGGAAAGGAGTATTGTGCATGGGATGGATCTGTCCGGAATGCGGCTTGATAAACAAGGGAGAAGCCTCCGAGTGTGGTTGCGGGTTCCAGTCCGTCTTTCTTATTTCCGAGCCGTCTGATTTTGTGCCGGGGCACGAAGAGGGGGCCGGCAAAAAGGCCTTTGACATCGATCTTTCGATGCGGAACATCTTTCCTGAAGGTGGTGCCGATCCGGCTCCCCCGGAAACAACAGACGTGGAAGAGCTCCCCCTGAAACGTGATATCAGGACTTCCGATGAGGCGGTCACCGTTAAAGAGATCGGGGCATGGAAGTTTTCTTTTTCGCCTTCCGAAGGCCAGGTCTCCATAGGAACTCCGGCGCTCGATCCCTTTTGTCTCAGGATGACTATCGGAGAAATGCAGGAAGTTCTTGATAAAGTATATGAGTTGTCCGGAATGGCAAAAACGCTCCGCAGCCTGGAGATGGGCGAGAAGGACATGCTCGAGCTCATCGATTTCATCGGGGAGATGATCGATGCCAAAAAATCGAAGATCAGACCTTCCTTCTTACCGGAAGAACTCGAGGCTATAAAGGGGCTGGTTAACGCGAAACTTTCATAGTGGCGCCAAAATAACCGGCAAGTCTACGTAACCCAAAAAGTGCCCGTGCTGCACCGAAAATTAATCTCAATATTTCATCGGGATAAAGAGATCTTTGTCCGCCCCCGGCGAATCCTCCGAGGAAGACCGAGAAGATCGGATTCGCCTGTGGAGAAGACAATATCTGCATCTTTCGGGTTAACCGGAAGGGAATCGATCGATCCCTCCCGGTTAATGGTTTAATGTCAGCGGCTATTCGACCTTGACGGAAATCTTCTTTGTTTCCTCTAAGGCCTTAGCGGTTTTCGGGAGGGTCACCGTGAGGACGCCCTTTTTGAATTTAGCGTCCACCTTGTCGATGTCGATCTCGACAGGGAGCGGGACCGTTCGCGTGAATGAACCGAAGGACCGCTCCATCCGGTAATAATCCTTCCCCTTGTCCTCTTTTTCCTCTTTCTTCTCTCCCCTTATGGTGAGAGAATCCCTGTTGATCGAGACATCGATATCCTTTTCGTCCATCCCGGGGAGCTCTGCGGACACCCTGATCTCCTTGTCGTTTTCGGAGACATCGACCTGGGGGGTGAACCCGCCGGTTTTGCCCCGGAAAAGAGGCTCGGTATCGAAGCCCCGGAAGAAATTGTCGAAGAGGGAGTTCATCTCCTGCTGTAGGACGGCAAAGGGATTATTGTCTTCCTCCCGCTTTACAGGCATATCCTTTTTCCAGAAAGGACGCGGCACAAGATTCCTGATCGCCATGACTCACACCTCCTTACTCATGAAATGTTATTCACCCATAACTTCAATCTTTCTTGTCTTTACGGTTTCCGCCTTGGGCAGGGTAACTTTGAGAACACCGTTTTTGACCGTTGCCTTGATCTTGTCCCTGTCGACCTCTTCGGAAAGGGTGAATACCCTCTGGTAGTCTCCGACTCCGTATTCCGCGACCGCAAGCCTGTGACCTTCGGGGACCTCGGGTTCGATTCTTCCATAGATCGTCAAGACGTTCTTCTCAACGGTAATGTCCACGGACTACACATCCGCGCCGGGCATATCCGCGACAACAATGATCTCATTCTCCTTTTCCACGATATCGACAGCGGGCGTATAGACCTTACGGGAACGGGTCCGTTCCACGCCCTTCTCGGTCTCAGCCTCTTTTTTCTGGATCTCTTTGGTAGTTTCCTGCATTTCCGGTCACCTCCTATTCCGACTTGATCTCGATCTTCTTCGGTTTTTCTTTTTCGGCCCTGGGCAATTCTATAGTAAGCACTCCTTTGGAGAACCTGGCCTTCACCTTATCCTGCTCCACACTAAAGGGAAGCTCAAAGGTCCTGGTGAACTGTCCATACCACCTTTCCCGACGGTGATAGGTCTCTCCTTCGGCGACTTCTTCCTTTCGGCGTGAGCCTTTTACGGTAAGGGTCTTCCCCGCCACGGATATCTCTATATCCCCGGGATCGATCCCGGGAATCTCCGTGGTTACTACCGCATCGTCCGGTGTACTCCAAATGTTTACCGCGGGAAATTCTCCGTTGGCGGGCAATGCGGCCCTGGAAAGAGAGCGTCTCATCCGCTCGAACTCCCGCCAGGGATCCAGGAAACTTCCGAACCTGTCAAAATCCGACCACAACATAACGCTTTCCTCCTTAAAATCTGAAAATATATCGGTACCACGTACCTTGATTATATTTTAGCACTCACCGAGATAGAGTGCCAACTAATTAATATATAACAAGAAAAAGTTGCCCATGTCAATATTTTTTACTGGAAAAAATGAGTCGGTTTATTCATCCGTTACTGACTCGTATAAAGTCGTCATACCCGCGAAAGCGTGGTATCCGGGGCAGACATAACCAATTGAAAAATGGGTTTCCGATAAGAACATCACGAATGACCCTTAATGAAGACTTTTTTTAAAGAGGCAAAAGTGGATGCCTGCCGGCAGGCAAAGACTGATGAAAATCAGGCAAGACGTGAGGTATCCCGGCAGATGTTCTTTTTTCTTTTTCCCTACCTGACATCATTTATGGTTTTGGATTACAATAAATTTTCATTTATTTTGAAGGAAACAGTCATGAGATCTGCCAGGACATATGACGTCGTCGTCATCGGCGCCGGACATGCCGGTTGCGAGGCGGCGCTTGCTGCATCGCGGATGGGCCTGTCGACATGTATTTTTACGATGAACCTAGACACCATAGGTCAGATGTCCTGCAATCCCGCGATAGGCGGACTAGCCAAGGGACACCTTGTCCGCGAAATAGACGCCCTCGGAGGCGAGATGGCAAAAGTCACGGATGAAGCGGGCATACAGTTCAGGATGCTGAATAAATCCAAGGGTCCCGCCGTGTGGTCCTTGAGGGCACAGGCGGACAGGATGCTCTACAGGTCCAGGATGAGACGGGTCCTGGAATCGCAGGACCGTCTCGATATCAAGCAGGCGACCATCGAAGAGATTCTGACTGAAAACTGCAAGGTCAGGGGGGTCAGAACATCCCTGGGGATGTTTTATGGCGCCGGATGTGTCATAGTAACGACGGGCACATTTCTCAAGGGACTAATGCATATCGGCCATGAGAGTTTCGAAGCGGGGCGGGCCGGCGAATTTCCCTCGGTCGGTCTATCCCGCAGTCTTGCAGAGGCTGGGCTGAAGCTGGGAAGATTGAAGACCGGTACGCCGCCGCGGCTCGATGCCAGGACGATCGATTTTTCAAAGACCGAGGCCCAGTGGGGGGACGACCCCCCGGCGCCTTTTTCCCACGGTACGGTCGGGATAAAGAACCCCCAGCTTCCCTGCTATATTACCTACACCAACAGGGAGACGCACAGGATCATCACCGATAACATCGGGCTTTCGGCCATGTACAGCGGGAAGATCACGGGGATCGGTGCAAGGTACTGTCCCTCCATCGAAGATAAGGTGGTCCGCTTCGCAGAGCGTGACCGGCACCAGGTGTTTCTGGAACCTGAAGGCCTGGAGACAAATGAATACTACGCCAATGGGATTTCCACAAGCCTGCCCTTCGAGATACAGCTTCAGTTCCTCAGGACTATCCCGGGCCTCCGGGACGCCGAGATTATGAGACCGGCCTATGCGATCGAATACGATTTTGTCTTCCCGACCCAGTTGAAGCACTCACTCGAAACGAAACGGATCGGGGGTCTCTTCCTCGCCGGGCAGATCAACGGCACGTCGGGGTATGAAGAAGCGGCTGCTCAGGGTCTGATGGCGGGTATCAATGCCGTGATGAAAATCACAGGCAAAGAGCCTCTTGTCCTGGGAAGGCAAGAAGCCTATATCGGTGTGATGGTCGACGACCTGGTCACAAGAGGGACGAGCGAACCTTACCGGATGTTCACATCCAGGGCCGAATACCGTCTTTTGCTCCGCCACGATAACGCGGACCTCAGGTTGATGGACAGGGGCAATGCAATAGGCCTTCTCTCCGATGGAATGTACGATGTTTTCTCTGAGAAGAGGAAGGAAATCGAAGCCGAGATAAGGAGGATCAGGAATACCAGGATCAAGCCCTCGCTGGTGAACGATGAGCTTGCCGAACTCGGCACGTCACCCCTACTCGGGGATATCAGCCTGGATCAACTCCTTAAGAGGCCTGAGGTATCATACCGGGTTATAAAGAAATATGCGCCTCCGGAGAGAGAGCTGGGATATGATGTTGAAAAGCAGGTAGAGATACAGGTGAAGTACGAGGGGTATATTTCCCGGCAGACAGAAGCTGCCGAAAAGCTGAACCGCATGGAGGGAAAAAAGATCCCTGAAGGTATCGACTATAAAGAGCTCCCCGGGATCTCTAAGGAAATTCTCTGCAAGCTCGAAGAAGTCCGGCCTTCAAGTCTCGGGCAGGCGAGCAGGATAGAGGGAATGACGCCCGCAGCACTCTCGCTTATTATGGTGGTGGTCGAGAAGATGAGACGTTGCTGATGAAACACTGTAGTCTGATCCCGTTTGTCCTATTCTTCTTTTTTGTTCATACGGCGCCCTCAGGCGGTGAAACTGAAATAGACACTTCGGAAGGGTCCCGGATCTTCTTTTATCAGGACCTCGAATACGGTTCAGAGTCTCAGTTTAACCCGCTAAGCTCTTTTCTCAATTATTCTCTAGATACCCTCCAGGTCCCAAAGAGCTTTGACCAGGAAAATTTTACGGACCACTTCGACGAAACATGGCGGAATCTCAGGGACCCTGTGAGTGCGATAAACCAGGAGGGAGGATTCAAAGCTTTCGTCAACCGCCAGATTTTCCCGATAGATTTCGATAATCTCGACGAGAGTACCGAGATGGTCCCGAATTACGCTCTTCATCTCCTGGGCGGGGGAATGGTTTACAGGAAGAATGCCGAATGGCTGCGTATGCACGGTTATCCGTTTCCCCGGGCATCGGCCGCCGTGCTGAGCATGGCCGCAGAGTTCCTCCAGGAAGTATATGAAAAAAAATCCACACCTGCGGACGACGAAGTCGCCGATTTCTATATTTTCAGACCGGCGGGAATACTGCTCTTTAACTGGGATGCTTTTGCCCTCTTTGCAGCTCACACTCTGCAAATGGTCGAATGGCCGTACCAGCCGCTTTACAACGTGTCGAAGGGAAAATTTACAAACGCGGGTGAGAATTTCGCCATCCGTCCCGATCTGTTCGGTTCGGAAAGAATCAGACCTTTCCTTTATTTCGGCATGACTACTCTGGCAGGTCTGTCCCACCGTCTTAATTCGGCCGACCGGTTTTCATGGGGGATCGGAGGGGCCGTTGAAAAAGCGGCAAGAAATGATTTCCAGGCCAGGCCGAGCGGAGGGTTTTTCTATGACAGGAATAACTCCCTCCTTGCATCGGTGATCGTCAACGGAACTGACAATCTGGCTGTGCGGCTGAATATATATCCGGGCTTTATAGTGCCGGGAAAATGGTCACCGGGAGTCTTTTTGGGGGTCACCGATTCGGGGGATATTCTCGCCGGGCTTACATTGAAGGTGGCGCCTCTTGGCATCG
>JBECKU010000134.1:0-11548 GCA_040235385.1 Candidatus Sulfobium sp.
CCTGCTTGTGATGAAATCATTAAACCTGCTTACTACTATGCCGAATTTGAGACCCTTTGCCTGCAGTTCCCCCTGAATGACCCTCATATCTTCCCTCCCGAAGTAGATTTATCCAGCAGTTGCAATAGATCCGATGGAAACAGAGTCCGATGCGATGAAAAACGGCCGTAGTCGAGGCCCCACAGCCGGTCCGCGGGCAGGTTAATGCCTTTTTCATGACTGCACCGGGGGTTATGTCTGCGTTTACATGAATCTAGATAATAATCTGCCGATTCTATGGCGTTTTTTAGCATGTCGGACTCTGCCCTTTTACAACAATAAGATTTATACATTGTTCAGCATGTGCCCCAGTTTTTTCTTCTTGGTCTTCAGATAGACCAGGTTCCTCTCGTGTGGGCTTATCTCGACCGGGACCCTCTCGACCACCTTCAGTCCGTATCCTTCCAGACCAACGATCTTCTTCGGGTTGTTGGTCATGAGCCGCATCTTCCTCACCCCAAGGTTCACGAGCATCTGCGCTCCGATCCCGTAATCCCTCAGGTCCGCCTTGAATCCCAGCTTTATATTCGCTTCGACCGTGTCGAGCCCGCTGTCCTGGAGCTCGTAGGCCTTTAATTTATTCACCAGCCCGATGCCCCGGCCTTCCTGCCGCATATAGAGGATCACGCCCTGTCCCTTTTCATTTATCATCGCCATCGCGTTATGGAGCTGCTCGCCGCAGTCGCACCGTCTCGACCCGAACACGTCTCCTGTGAGACATTCGGAGTGGACCCGGACGAGGACCTCGTCATCCTCGTGTATTTCACCCTTGACAAGCGCAATGTGGACATTGCTGTCGACGTCATTGGAATAGGCTATCACGGTAAATTCCCCGCCGTATTCGGTCGGCAGCTTTGTCGTGGAAAGACGGTGCACGAAACTTTCCGCCCTCATCCTGTGGCTGATCAGGTCCTTTATCGTGACTATCTTCAAGTCGTGCTTCCTGGCGAATTCCTTAAGCTCCGGCATCCTGGCCATGCTCCCGTCTTCGCTCATGATCTCACAGATGACCCCGGCAGGATAAAGTCCGGCCAACCTCGCCAGATCCACCGAACCCTCGGTCTGGCCTGCCCGCTGAAGGACCCCCCCCGGCCTGGCCCTGAGGGGAAAGACATGCCCCGGTTTTGCTAGGTCCTCGGGAATGGTTTCGGGATTTATGGCGGTAAGGATAGTCGTCGCCCTGTCGGCTGCGGAGATGCCCGTCGTGACCCCCTTCTTGGCCTCTATCGAAACCGTAAAAGCCGTGCCGAAGGATGAAGTATTTTCGTCGGTCATCATGGGGAGCTTGAGTTCCCGGATCTTTTCGGGAGTCAGGGACAGACAGATTAACCCCCTGCCGTATTTCGCCATGAAGTTGATCGCCTCCGGAGTGACCTTCTCGGCGGCCATGCAAAGGTCGCCTTCATTCTCCCTGTCCTCGTCGTCCACAAGGATGACCATCTTTCCCCTGGCCATATCTTCCAGGGCCTCATCTATCATGTTGCATTTGTTCTTCGGCATTTTACGTCTCCTTAACCCTATCAGGCAAAACCGCCCTCGATGAGGGTCTGCATGAACCTCGAATCCTTGTTTTTCCCAAGGAATTTTGAAACATATTTACCCAAAATATCAACCTCTAAGTTCACGGTGTCACCTGTACCCTTGAACCCGAGCGTGGTCATCTTCGCAGTATGGGGGATGATCACGACTGAAAAACCGTCTCCGAAAAGGTCGACGACGGTCAGACTTATCCCGTCCAGGGCGACTGAACCCTTCTCGACGAGAAAATCCGTAATGTGCTCTTCTGCAAAGATTACGAACTTCAGGACATCTCCCACTCGCTCTCTGGACCTGATAGTGCCCACCCCGTCTACATGCCCGGTGACAAAATGTCCCCCCAGTTTGGAGTCGAACCTGAGCGAAGACTCGAGGTTCACTTTATCTCCGGGTCTCAAAAGACCGAGGTTCGTAGACTTCAAAGTTTCACCAGAAAGATCGAAGGCCAGCATTCTGTCTTTGATATCGACGACGGTCAGGCAGGCCCCGTTGATCGATATGCTGTCACCGATCCCAGTGTCCTTCGACATCGCCGATGCTATCAGGGAGAGACGGCCGCCGTTCTTCCTCTTTTTCAGGGATACAATCTCTCCCATTTCCATGATCAGCCCCGTGAACACTTCAGTACTCCACGTTCATATCGAAATCCAGCCTCTTCCGGTAGTATCCCCAGAAATCCACCACCTCCGACCATTTTGCATTCACCTTTATTCTTTTGTTCTCCTTCTTGATCGTAAGATTTTCTTCCTTGAGGGGGATTTTGAGATTCTCCGCCTCCTCCAGGACCTTTTGACGGATTGTCGCTTCCGCACCTATCTCCATGAGCAGGATGTCCTTCGTATAGGACCTCAGAGTGTTGTAACGGTAGTATGGTTTGCCGAATGAGAAGCCGGCATAGACGACAGCAACCAGAATGAGCAGCATCAGAAATCCTCTTATAAATCCCTGACTGCCGCCGTGAAATCTCAGTGCAGCAGTTTCCCTATCCTGCTGAAGCGGACCCATGTCGCATCACCGTCCCATGACCAGTAAATGATCATGGCCTTTCCCTTTATTTCGGTTTCATCCACGAAACCCCAGAACCTGCTGTCGTAGCTCTGGTCCCTGTTGTCCCCCATCACGAACACCGATCCTCTCGGCACCACTATGGGTCCGAAATTGTCCCGTCTGTCCACCTGGCGCGCCTTGATGTCTTCGTCCACATGCTGCGTGTAAGGTTCTACAAGCTTATGCCCGTTCACATAAACGGTTTTATCTTTCTCCTCAACAACGTCCCCTCCTATACCGACGACCCGCTTGATAAAATCCCTCGTGCGGTCTTCGGGATATTTGAAGACTATTATGTCACCTCTCTCCGGCTCTCTCAGGCCTGGCATTCTGAAAAGGGTAATATTCGTAAAGGGTATGTCTACCGGGGTCCCGAGAAGGAACTTGTTCACAAGTATGTGGTCTCCGATCTGCAGCGTAGGTATCATGGAGCCCGAGGGTATCTTGAATGCCTGTACAACGAAGGTCCTTATGACCAGGGCGATGAGAAAGGCGATAACAACCGCCTCGACAGTCTCTCTGAACGCAGATTTTTTTTTGGTTTTTTTCATTTCAATTTGAGGACCGCAAGAAAAGCCTCCTGGGGCAGTTCTACCTTCCCAAGCTGCTTCATCCTCTTCTTGCCCTCCTTCTGTTTTTCAATCAGTTTTCTTTTACGGGTAATGTCGCCGCCGTAGCACTTGGCAGTTACGTCCTTTCTGAGCGCTCTCACGCTCTCCCGGGCGATCACCTTGCTCCCTATCGATGCCTGGATAACCACCTCGTACATCTGTCTGGGGATGATCTCCCTAAGCTTTTCCGTAAGCTGCCTCCCTTTATAATAAGCCTTATCAGTATGAACTATCAAGGAAAGCGCGTCCACCGGCTCTCCGTTCAGAAGGATATTTAGCTTCACGAGCTTCGATTCCCGGTATCCGATAAATTCATAGTCCATCGATGCGTAACCCTTCGAAAGCGATTTAAGCCTGTCGTAGAAATCCCAGAGGATCTCGTTAAGGGGCAGCTCGTACTCGACCTTTATCCGGTCCTTTCCCATATAGTTGAACCCCTTTTGGATCCCCCTCTTTTCCTGGCACAGATCCAATATCGGTCCTATAAACTCAGCCGGCACAAGGATCGTAGTGAGCACGAAAGGTTCCTCCATCTTTTCGTGCTTATCCGGCAGGAGAGCAGGGTTCTCGAGGTACAGTACGGCGCCGTCCGGTTTCGTAACCCTGTAGACGACCGTGGGTGCCGTGCTCAGCAGGGAAAGACCGAATTCGCGTTCCAGCCTCTCCTGAATGATCTCCATGTGAAGGAGCCCGAGAAAGCCGCACCTGAACCCGAAACCCAACGCAAGGGACGTCTCAGGCTCGAAATTGAATGAAGAATCGTTCAGGCGAAGCTTGTTCAGAGCGTCCCTGAGATTTTCGTACTGGTGGGACAAGGTGGGGTAAAATCCGCAAAAGACCATCGGCTTGATATCCTTATATCCGGGACAGGCCTTCGCCACGGGGCGGTCCGCATCGGTGATGGTATCGCCGATCCTGGTATCGGTAACACTCTTTATGCCCGCAATAATGTATCCGGCCTCCCCGGCGGACAACTGTGCGGTAGGCAGTATCTTGGGAGTAAATATACCGACCTGGTTTACTTCAAAGGTATAACCGGTTGCCATCATCCGTATTCTCTGTCCCGGCCTTATTGTGCCGTCGAATACTCTCACCAGGACTATCACCCCCTGGTAATTGTCGAACCACGAATCGAACATGAGAGCCTTGAGGGGCTTCTCATCGCTTCCTTCGGGCGGCGGGATTTTCCTGACTATCGCCTCCAGGATTTCCTTGGTGCCCACCCCGGCCTTCGCGCTGGCGAGCACGGCCCCGGAGCAGTCTATACCGACCGTCTCTTCGATCTCCTCAAGGGTTTTTTCGGGCTCGGCGCTCGGGAGGTCTATTTTGTTGACCACCGGGATAATCTCCAGATTGTTTTCCACTGCGAGATAGGCATTGGCGAGCGTCTGGGCCTCCACCCCCTGCGTTGCATCGACGACCAATAGCGCCCCTTCACACGATGCGAGGCTGCGCGAAACCTCATAAGAGAAATCGACATGCCCCGGGGTGTCGATTAAATTCAGTATGTACTCTTCGCCGTCGTCTGCTTTGTAGAGGAGCCGCACAGCATGGGCCTTTATAGTAATGCCCCGCTCTCTTTCGAGATCCATTGAATCTAGAACCTGGGCCATCATCTCCCGGGAGCTCAAGGCCCCGGTGTATTCGAGCAATCTGTCGGCGAGAGTGGACTTTCCGTGATCTATATGGGCTATTATCGAAAAATTACGTATGTTTTTTTTTTGCCATTTGTTATCCCAAAAAGTGCAATAAAAAAATGCCGATGTTGTGAAAAAATTTCTTTTTCGATACCTTGGCAAACCTTGGCGGAATGGAATTGCGCATATATTTATCCTAGTTGCAATTAAGGATAATCTCAATATATCATCGAGTTAAAGAAATTTTTGATCAATATCTGCATTTTTCAGGTTATGCGGAAACGGCTCAGGAGACCTTCTCTTCGGCTGCCGCTTTCTTCCCGCCGGTTCTATGAATAGTGAACATCTCTCCGGGCCGTCTCCATAAAAACGAGAGAGGCGGCGCCGATGACCCCGGAATCGTCTCCCAGGGTTGAAGGGAGAATCTTGACGCAATCAAACAGGTCCTTGAAGGCCCGGCGTGAGGCTTCTTTTATCGCTTCCTGCACGTATATATTCCATGCCCCGATCAATCCGCCGGTCAGGATAATCGCCTGGGGGCTTATGATGTTGATGATATTGGCGAGACCCACACCGAGATACTTCCCGGCCTCTCTCAATACTTCGCGGGAAAGCGTGTCCCCATCAAGAGCGGCCTTATATATATCCTCAGGCGTCACCTTATATATGCTCCCCTTGCAGCACTCCTTCAGGAGGCTTTCCGTACCCTTTTCGAGCATCGAGATCGCCTTTGCGACCATGGCCCTTGCGGATGCATAATTTTCAAGGCATCCGATATTGCCGCAGGGACATTTTTCAGCCTCCGAATTGATGCTCATATGTCCGAGTTCAGACGATACCTCAAGCAGTTTCCCTTTATGGATGATTCCGCCACCTATCCCCGTGCCGAGGGTGAACAGGACAAAATTATCGAAGTCCCTGCCTGCGCCGGCCAGCTTTTCCCCGAGGGCGGCAACGTTCGCATCATTCTCAATAAAAATGGGGACACCGAACTTCGCCTTCAACGACCCTGTGATGTCCGTGTTCTCGACAGCCCTCAGGTTAGGTGAAATGAAAACCCTGCCGTGTGCACGGTCCACAAGGCCGGCCACTCCGATCCCGATACCGGCAACCGGAATATCGTGCCGGATCTCGTCAATCGATTCGGTAAGGGCATCGATAATCTGCTCGGAAGAAGGTTTCTTAATCTTACGCGAGATCTTTCCCTCATCCGACACCAGGGCAACCCTGAGGTTGGTCCCCCCGAGATCTATTCCTATCGCATATTTTTCAGACATTTATATATTTACCAAGGGAATGGGACGGCACAAAACCGATGTCTTCAGCAGTTAATAACTGTCTATCAGGACCCTCTGCAAAATCATCACGGCCGTCGGATATGAATTTTATCACAAAAAGCGGGAGTGAGTAAAGATTTCTCCGTAGGAAGGCGCGCAGGAAAATTTTTCTTGACGTTTCATCCGCCGAAAAAATAGAATAAAGGATGGCCGGAAAGAATAAAACATTGTTCGAGCTGCAAGCCGAAGTATGTAAAACACTGGCAAGTCCTAAGAGACTCGAAATCATCAGCGCCCTCAAAGACGGCGAAAAAACCGTGGGCGAACTCGTAGGGATACTCGGTGTCCCCAAGGCAAATGTTTCCCAGCACCTGGCGGTCATGAGACTGAAAGGTATTCTCAACTCCCGTCGGGAGGGAGTAAATATCTATTACAGCATAACCAATCCGAAGGTAATCGATGCCTGCAGTCTCATGAGGGAGGTCCTCACCGAGCAGATGCAGGAAAGATCGAAGCTCATAGATCTCGTTTCCCGGAGTTGATCCGGGGTCATGATTCCTGACCCTTCGTCAGGATAAGACGTTTTTCTCCCGAACCTGAATTCACCCTCAAAAGAAGCAACCTGCGGGGAACACCGGGGTTTTTCGCTACAACCTCTATGGTTATACGACAGATTCCAGGGCCCCGGCTTCACTTTTTCCGCTCTACTCTTTATAATACGTTAAACCCTTTTTTCAACAGTTGTCTAATGCTTGTAGGTTATAACACCAACGTACCCTATAAAGGCAGGTTATACCATGTCCAGACCGAGGACAACGGTATAAAGAACCCTGTCATCCTAACCCTGCTCTATTTCAGGGGGACGATCCTTGCATCGAAAAAGATCAATTACGCCCATCTCGCCGGCAGTCCCGATCACAAAGAAAAAATAAGGGAACTGATGAAAGAGCAGCACAAGACCGTCATCAAGGAATTAATCCGGGGCAAATACACTGACGACAATTCTTCCGACGACGCTCCCGCTCCTCCGGAAAAGACGGACGGACCTCTCATGTCGGAAAGCCCGCCCCCCGGAGTACATCACATCAAGAGTCAGATCTCCAGCAGCCTTGACGACGTGCTGCTCGATTTCATCATCGAGCGGGAAGCCGAGAAGGATGCGGGATGATCCATTTTCGCAATGTCACCAAAGATTACGACACACAGACCGCCCTGAGAGATTTCACATTATCTGTGGAGAAGGGAGAGATGTTGTTCGTCACAGGGCCGAGCGGTTCAGGAAAAACAACGATGCTTAAGCTTATTTATAGTGCTGAACGTCCGGACAAGGGGACGATCGAGATAGCGGGATGGGAAACGGACGGACTCAGGGCATCGAGCATACCCTTCCTCCGCCGGAATATCGGGGTCGTCTTTCAGGACTTCAGGCTTCTCGACAATAAGAACGTCTTCGAGAATATCGCAATCGCCCTCAGAATACGCGGGATAGGCGAGAGAGAGGTAAAAGGAAAAGTATACGAGACTCTGAAGATGGTCGGCCTGAGACATAAAGCGGACGCATACCCCAGGACACTATCGGGCGGAGAACAACAAAGAGTGGTGGTCGCCAGGGCGATTATCCCCGACCCGACGATCCTCCTCGCGGACGAACCTACGGGTAATCTCGATGCAAATTCCGCGGAAGGGATCATGAGGATCTTCAAAAACGTTAACGCCAAGGGGACGACGGTCCTCGTCGCCACTCATAATAAAGAGCTGTTCAGGAATTCGGGACGGCGGGTTGTGAAACTGGATATGGGGAACCTCGTCGGGGTAGAAACAGCATGATCGCGCTTCCTTATTCTCTCGTCCTCGCGGTCAAGAGCCTTTTAAAGGAAAAATGGATAAATCTGCTTTCGGTCCTCACGATCGCTTCCGGGCTGTTGATCATCAGCATCGCAGTCTTCGGCGTCGTAAATATCACGGCCGCGACGCATCAGCTTCCTGAAAAGTTCTCGATGATCGTGTATCTTGACGACAGTCTGCAAAAAAAAGACATTGACGGAGTGATCAACTCTCTGAAAAAAAACAATTCGGTCCACTCGGTAAAGTACATCTCGAAGGAAGAGGCGCTCGAAGAAATGAAGGGCCTGCTCAAAGATTCAGACTATGTTTTCGAGGGACTTGACGATAACCCGCTGCCCGATTCCCTGGAACTGAAGCTAAGGGAAGAGTCCGTGGGGCCGGAAACGGTGAAAAAACTCGCACGGGAGACCCTCGGAATCGAGGGAGTCAGAGAGGTAGATTATGGAGAAAAGTTTCTGGCGATGCTTCATGGTGTGAAGGCCGGTCTTCAGACGGTCGGCCTGGTCCTGATCGTCATGTTGTCCGTGGGGATCGTATTCGTTTGTTACAGCACCGTGAAAATCCTATTTTACCGGCGTACCGAAGAGATCGAAACCTACAAACTCCTCGGCGCAACGCGAAGTTTTATCAGGCTGCCCTTTCTTATTGAAGGGGCTTTTCTCGGCGCCGCCGGTGGTATAATCAGTCTGCTCGGAATTCTTTCGTTCAATTATCTCGTGTTGTTGAGGTTGAGCCTTTCAATGCCGCTTCTGAGAAAAATCCTGTTTCCCACGGACCTTTTTCTGCTGCTCCCCATTGCCGGTCTGCTGCTCGGTATCACCGGCGCGGCCATAGCCCTGGGAAGGATCAGATATTGAGGTCTGTCGTCATTTTTCTGGTTTTCCTGTTTGTCTTTCCTTCCGTCTCTTTCCCTTCAAATCCGGTTAGGGAATTCGAGAGAATCCAGAAAAAAATATTGGAGCAGAAGAAAAGAATCAAAGAAACCCGGGCACGGGAAACCGGCATCCTGAATGAACTCGAAAACGTCGGCAAGAGACTCGCCCGCATCGAGGCGGAATTGAGAAAATACAGAAAATCCCTGAGACGGACCGAGGCAGAGATCGGGGAGGCGAGAGCGGATATCGCAAAGACGAAGAAAAGCATCGAAAAACAGAAAGACTGGATCGGGAGAAAACTGAGGAGTATGCACAGGTTCGGATATTCCGGTGACACCCTGATGCTTCTTATGAATTCCGGCGATCTCTCACAGATGATGAGAATATGGAGATATATGGAGGCGGTCACCATTCACGAGCATGAGGTCCTTGCGGACTACAGACGAAATTTAAACTCTCTCGATGATCAATACGACAGGCTGAAGTCACTTGAAGCGGACCTCAGGAAGAAGGCCGAGCGGGTACGATCGAAAGAAAACGAACTCGCAGATGAGAAGAGAACAAAAGAGTCTATTCTCTCGTCGGTGCGGGGGCAGAGAGAGAAACACCAGAAAATGCTCGAAGAACTGAAAGAGGCTTCCAGAAGACTGCGGAAAATCATCGAGGAATCTTCAAAAATGGACGCATACTCCGCCACCGGGTTCCCCCGTCTCAAGGGGAAGCTCATATGGCCGGTAAAAGGGACGATCGCAATTCCCTACGGCCAGCAGAGGGACTCTCAGTTCAACACCCCCGTGTTCAGAAACGGGATACATATCAAGACGGAATCCGACTCCGATGCGCGGGCCGTGCATCGGGGAAAGGTGATCTTTGCGGAATGGTTCAAGGGGTTCGGACAGCTAGTGATCATCAACCACGGAGGAGGATATCATACCCTTTACGGCAATCTGTCGCAGATTTTTTCGAAGGTCGGCGATATAATAAAAGCAAACCAGGTAATAGGAAAGATCGGGACGTCGGGAATATTGAACGCTCCGGGGCTGTACTTTGAAGTCAGGTACAAAGGGAAACCCCTCGATCCCGAGCAATGGCTTCGCAGACAAGGCAGATAATAAGAGGAGGCGAAAGGAGCTCATGACAAAAAAGAGAATTGCGCTGATATGCGTGCTGGTAGTTGCAGTGGCATTCGGCATGTCCATCGGAAGACTGGCTGCGACTAATGCGGTCGATGACGAAGGTTATCAGGAATTAAGGACCTTTACCGAAGTCATGACGATGGTGAAAAAATACTATGTGGAAGAAGTTGCGAGTAAGGACCTTATATATGGCGCAATCAGAGGGATGCTCGGCTCACTCGATCCTCATTCGAGTTTCCTGCCCCCGGAGATGTACAAAGAGATGCAGGTCGAGACGAAGGGCGAGTTCGGCGGCCTCGGCATTCAGATAGGAATCAAAGACGAGGTGCTGACGGTCATTGCCCCGATCGAGGACACTCCGGCGGACAGGGCCGGTATAAAGGCAGGCGATAAGATCATCAAAATAGAAGGTGAACCCACAAAGGAAATGTCCATCCAGGATGCGGTCACGGAGATGAGAGGCGCCCCCGGGACTTCGGTCACGATCAGCGTGATGCGGGAAGGCTGGAAAGAACCCAGAGACTTCACAATCGTGCGAGATATCATAAAGATACAGAGTGTCAAATCCAGAGTTATCGACGACATGATCGGCTATGTAAAGATAACGCAATTCCAGGAATCGACTTCTTCCGATCTGGAAAAGGCACTGAAAACGCTCAAGGAGCAAGAAGTAAGTTCGCTTATACTCGATATGAGAAATAACCCCGGCGGTCTTCTGAACAGCGCTATCGATGTTTCCAGCCAGTTCCTTCCTAAAGGGAAGCTGGTCGTATACACAAAAAACAGGGCGGGCGAAAAAACGGAATACTTCACAGACGGTTCGCAGAATTTCACTAAGCCCATGATAGTCCTGGTCAATCAGGGCAGCGCGAGCGCTTCGGAGATTGTAGCTGGCGCCCTTATGGACTGGGACCGCGCGGCCATCCTGGGAGTGCAGACGTTCGGCAAGGGCTCGGTCCAATCTGTCATCCCCCTGAGCGACGGGTCCGGGTTGAGGCTCACTACTGCAAAATATTACACCCCAAAGGGTACATCGATACAAAATACGGGGATCGTCCCTGAGATCATCGTGAAACTCGAGGCAAAAGACGGGGCTGAGAAACATCCCGTGCTCAGGGAAAAAGACCTCGAAGGTCATCTCAAAAATGAACAGACCGAGGTTAAACCGGGTGAAACGGAGGAGACGGCCCCTCTGGAGGTCGACGAGAAAGATGACGTGCAGCTTCAGCGGGCCATAGATCTCCTGAAGACTTGGAAGATATTCAAGGAGCTGCCGAAAGCTTCATAAAGGCAGTAAATAGCAAATAGTAAGTAGTAAATAGAATCGGCGTATCAAACTTTATTATCCTTTTCGTGGGAGGTAGTCTCGACAACGACGCCTTTCCGCTTTAAAGACAAATACCAAAAAGTAAGGAGTAACCAGTTGCTGAGACGAAATCCATGCGTACAATCGGCTCTTTGCCCTTCGATATTTACTGTTCACTGCTTACTGTTTACTATTTACTATTTACATTATTGAGTGATGGGAAGGATCCTGTTTGACAT
>JBECKU010000139.1:0-13156 GCA_040235385.1 Candidatus Sulfobium sp.
TGGGTCAAATTGCGGGACGATGGGGTGACAGGAGAATTTTCCGGAAACGGTACCGATATCGTATGGAAGGATCTGGAGATAGCCAGTGTGGATATAAAGGGCAGCGCGGTTTCCGATGGGGAAGAGCACTTCGATCTCGATATGGCTGCGGGGGGCGTACGGTTCGAAAAAATAGAGTTTAATTCTGTGAAATTAGCGGGCAAAGGTACTCCGGAATCGCACAACCTGTCTTTTGCGCTGACAAAGGATGCTGCGCGGATGCAGGCATCCCTCTCCGGGGGATACGGGGGTGAGGTATGGCGCGGCAGGATCGTATCCATGAGCGGTACGGACCCTGCGGGGCATTGGGAACTCATCGGACCCGCGGAACTGACTGTGAGTCCGGAAGGGGTAAACCTCGCCCGGCTGACCGTCAGCGGGGTGCGTGAAGAAAAAATCGAACTGGAGGCATCCCTGCATATCAAACCTCTGAGAGGCAGGATTTATGGGCGATGGCAGAAGGTTGACCTCGCCAGGGTGGGCTACTGGATGGAGGGCCCCAGTCTGTCGGGGCTCAGTTCCGGCAGGATAGACATTTCGCTGCCCACCCAGGGAGAGATGGTGATCAAATGCGGCGCGACAATGTCCGGACGCTTTGATGTTGCCGGGCGGCCTTATGAAATACGGATGATGGACGTCCATTTCTCATGGGACAGGCACGGACTGGATGCACGTATCAACCTGCATCTTGCCGAAGGCGGGGCGCTGGAGGCCAGGGTCACGTCCTCTGAGGAAGCGTCTTTCAGTCTGCCATCCCACGCCGGAGTAGAGGGAAAATGGCACGGGCTTGATGTGGGACTTTTTACTGAACAGGTGTCGGGTCTCGATGTGAGGGGCGAACTCGCGGGAGATTTCCAGGGCAGTTTGAACCGTGATAATTTCGATATGCAAGGGGGGATGTCGCTTTCGGGTGGCGCCGTGCAATATCGAACGGAACAGGGGAAGATTACGGCCGATGTAAAAAACGCGGCTGTCGTCTGGCAGTGGAAGGAAGACACCTTCTCAGGCAGCATTCTTTTCGCCCTTGAGGAATTCGGCCGCGCGGAGGGTGAATTCCTGTTGCCCATCCCCGCCCGGTTTCCGGTGTCACCTTCCCGAAAAAGCGCTCTCAAGATCTCCCTGGAGGGCAGGGTCCGTGAGGAAGGTATTATTACCTCTCTTTTCCCGGGCCTGATACAGAAGGGGCGGGGCGAGCTTGATTTTGTCCTTACCGTCGGGGGAACGATGGAACGGCCCGCCTTCGGCGGTACCGCCGAGCTGAGCAAAGCCGGCGCTTATCTCCCTGCCGGAGGGGTCCATCTCGATAAAGTTCGTCTTTCCGCCCGTCTTTCCGATGACAAGGTGCTGATCGATTCCTTCCATGCCGAATCCGGAGAAGGATATATCGAAGGCAGCGCCGTCATCAGATTAAGTGCATGGAAGGTCGAGAAATACGAGGGAGAGATCAAGGGCGACAAATTCCAGACCATCTATCTGCCTGAACTCCGGGTCACGAGCAGCCCGGACCTTACTTTCGAGGGCGATCGCGAAAGAGTCGCCATCAGGGGAACTCTCCGAGTACCGGACCTTCGTGTTTTTGAGAAAAAAGGAAAAGGGCCGGTTGAGCCAAGTGAAGACGTAGTCGTTGTCGATGCCCCGAAGCGAAAGAAAAAAGAGATGCCTCTTGCAATTGACCTCAATGTGGATGTCATTTTGGGCGAAAAAATATTTGTCAAGGCGGAAGGGATAGACGCGAGACTCGAAGGCGAAGTCGAACTTGTATCCGCCACCGGCGAAGAGATCAGGGGAAGGGGCGAGATAAAAGTCGTCGAGGGAAGTTATAAGGCCTATGGCGTCGACCTCAAGATTATCAGGGGTAGACTCATCTTTGCAGGGGGACCGGTCAATGAGCCGTCTCTCGATGTTTTTGCGGCACGGCAGACCCGTGACGTACTCGCAGGGGTGCTGGTTTCAGGGACGCCCCAATCACCCGTTATAAACCTTTATTCGGAGCCCCCCCTGAGCGATACCGACATCCTCGCTTACATGGTGCTCGGGCATCCCCTCGGAGCGAGCACGGAACAGGCGGACCTCATGATGAGGGCGGCGGGCGCCCTCCTGTCCGCGAGCGAGTCCGTGGTTTTCAGGAACCAGTTGAAGGAACGGCTGGGCATCGATACACTGGAGATCCAGTCGGGGGGAGGCGATGTAAGCGAGTCTTTGGTCACCGTCGGCAAGTATCTTACTCCCAACCTTTACATAAGTTATGGACGCTCTATTTTTACCGAAGCCGGCCGCGTCAAGTTGCGTTACAGTTTCTCGAAGAGACTCGAACTGGAATCCCAGTTCGGAGAGGACAGCGGAGTCGATCTTTTATATAAAATAGACTTTAAATGAAGCTGTGCGAGCCAATCTTGACGGAAGGGATTTAGCATATATTTATCTTTTTCGCAATGAAAGATAATTTCAATATATCAAGGAGTTAAAGAAATTATAATCATTGCCTGCATTTTTAGGTTGATCGAACTTCTTTGAGACGGCATAATATTGCCGGTATGGAAAAGACTTCTTCTTCTGCGTTTGGATTGTTGGTTCCCTGCGGCGCTTTTTTTCGGCTGTTCATTCATTTGGCTTTTCGTTTAATATAGGGAAAGAATTCAACCCCGAGGGCTCGTGAACGATAACGACAAGACAAAAGAACAACTCATAAAAGAATTGGCCTCATTGCGCCGGCATAATCTCGAATTGGTGAAAATATTGCTGGACGAAGATCACGATCAGGTCGGAGAGATACTCGGAGCGAGTCAGGAACTTCTCGAGATGATCTTTGATGCGGCTCCTACGTGAATCAAGCTTATTACTGCTGACGGCTGTCTGCAGCGGATGAACCGGGCGGGTCTGGATATGATCGAAGCGGATTCCCTTGATCAGGTAAAAGGGAAATGCGTCTATCCGCTGGTAGCGAAGGATTACCGTGAGGCATTCAAGGCAATGACACGGGATGTCTTCAGGGGGGAATCTCGAACTCTCGAATTCCATATGATCGGCCTGAAAGGAAGGCCTTTATGGTTGTATACCCATGCCGTCCCGCTTCGGAATGAAAACGAAGAGATTGTTTTCGCGCTTGCAACAACCATCGACATCACCGAGCGAAAGCGGGCAGAGATGGTGCTGAAAAAGCGAGAGAAACAGTTGGCCGAATCCCAGCGCATAGGGCATATCGGAAGTTGGGAACATAATCTGAAGACAGGAGAGGTGTTCTGGTCCGATGAACTGTTTCGTCTTCTCGGTCTCGACCCGGCAACCGATCAGGCTGATTTCAGGATGTTCTTTGAAATGGTGCATCCAGCCGATCAGCCCATGCTGAAGAAGGCCATTGATGAGACACTCAGGGATAAAAAACCCTTCAGCATCGACTATCGATTCGTCTTCAGAGATGGAACGCCCCGGATCATCCATGCCCAGGCAGAGCTTCTTGGCGATGATGCGGGTGACCCGGTCATCCTGAGCGGGACCGGGCAGGACATCACTGAGCGCAAACTTGCGGAGGACGAGCTCAAAAAGAGCGAACAGTTTATCAGAAGCATTCTGGACACCGTTGACGAGGGCTTTATTGTAGTCGACAGGGACTATCGCATCATAACGGCCAACAAGGCATACTGCGATCAGGTAGGCGGTCATGGTGATGAAATCATCGGTAGGCACTGTTACGAGATATCGCACCATACAGAGCGGCCGTGCTACGAAGAAGGTGAAGAATGCGCTGTCCGGCAGGTCTTTGAGACGGGGGGGCCCTATACGGCTTTGCACCGCCACATCGATGCCAAAGGCGATAATCTGTATGTCGAGACGAAGGCCTTCCCGATAAAGGACAGTGCAGGAGATGTAATATCCGTTATCGAGACGGTCAACAATATAACCGAAAAGCACCTTCTTGAAGAGGAAAGGCTCAAGACGCAGAAACTGGAAGCCATCGGCACCCTTGCGGGTGGCATAGCACATGATTTCAACAACCTGCTGCAGGGGATATTCGGCCATATCTTCATGGCCAAGATGTCGATCTCCGATAGAGACCGCGCCCTTGCCATGCTGAATCAGGCAGAACGGGCATTACATATGTCGGTAAACCTTACCTCGCAACTGCTGACGTTCTCGAAGGGCGGCAAGCCGGTGATGGAAAGGATAATGCTTCCGCCCGTGATAGAAAACTCTGTGAAATTTGCCCTGAGCGGCTCGCGCGTTGACTGCCGTATCGATCTGGACGGGGACCTTTGGGCGGTGGAGGCTGATGAAGGTCAAATCGGACAGGTGGTCCAGAACATCGTGATCAATGCCGACCAGTCTATGCCGGAAGGCGGTACGATCCTTATTACCGCAAGGAATGTTTTTTCTCCTGAGAAAAAGCTGCAACATATGCCCCGGGAGGGGAAATATATCGAGATAACTGTTCAGGACAGCGGCGTCGGTATTCCCGGAAAATATTTGCAGAAGATATTCGACCCTTATTTTTCAACCAAGGAGAAGGGCAGCGGACTCGGTCTCTCAACATCTTATTCAATAATCAGAAACCACGGCGGAGTAATCGATGTGGCCTCCGAACCCGGCAGCGGTACCACTTTTTTTATTTACCTGCCGGCAGCAGCGGAAGAGAGGGAGCTAAAGGAGAAGGAGAAGGAACAATGCCTCCTGACGGGAAGGGGCAGGGTTCTGGTCATGGACGACGAAGATATCGTCAGAACAGTTGCGGGCCATATGATCGGCAGCCTGGGATACGAGGCCGATTTTGCCGAAAATGGGGAAAAGGCCATAGAGAAATACGCCGCTGCCATGAAAAAAGGCAAACCCTTCGATGCTGTAATTCTGGACCTGACTGTGCGCGGGGGCATGGGAGGAAGAGAGGTTATTGAGACCCTGGCTGAGCTGGACCATGAAGTCAAGGCGATAGTATCGAGCGGTTATTCCGAAGATGTCATCCTGGCTAATTATGAGGAATACGGCTTTAAGGCCCTATTGTCCAAGCCTTATGAAATCGCCGAATTGGGCAGGGTGCTTCACTCACTGCTTCAGGCTGAAGATCATGTATACGGCGGTTATCCGGATAAATGAAGGAATAGAAGCATTGAATTCGACCTCTTGAAACACTCCTGCGCTGCAAATGAAAAGCAAGTCCCGGGCTATCCGCCCCAGGGCATTTTCGCGTACATCCCGGTCAATTTTTCTCTATATTCCCGAAAGAAACTTTCGTGGCTCCTCTCCCACCCGGCAAGCATGGTGAGGGCCTCTTTTGCCGGCCCTTCGGTTTTGGCTGCCATTTGTTCGTAATACTCACGCAGGTCTTTCTCGATAAGCCAGGCCATGCTGAATACGGTGAGGTCCGGAACCATCGATTCATACAAGGTCTGCTCCATGGCGTCACCCCTGGATTTTATGTCGAAAAAGTCGGTCCTTTCAGCCTCGAAGTCCTTCCCGATACTCAGTTCACCGGCTTTTCCTTTTTTAAGGTCTTCGAGAATGTTTTTGATAAACCGGATGTGCTGCTCTTCTTCCATTATCAGGCGCTTAAAGGCGTATACTCCCGCACCCCAGCCCATTCGTTGAAGAGAGGTCTCGAAAAAACTTTTTCCCGTCTCCTCCTGGTTCAGGGCATATTCAAAAATCCTGACGAGATTCTGATTTGTCGTCATCGGCTCCTCCTTCTTGAGAAGAGCATATGGAAATCGATTCATCGACTGTGAGGCATTTTCCTCGTCTTCCGGCCGGATGAAACGATCTCTTGATTCCATTGTTATAAAAACGTCGTGATACTCTATTGAATTCTCACGACCTTGGCGCCGCGGATCTTCCTGTCCTTGAGTTCCATCAGTGCCCTGTTGGCCTCTTCTAGCGCATACTCCTGGATTTCAGGCCTGATGGGAATCTCGGCGGCGAGCGCCAGGAATTCCGTAATATCTTTCCTTGTGATGTTGGCTACACTCTTTATCTCCTTTTCCATCCACAGATCACGGGAATAATCGATCTCCAGCAGCGATTCCTTGTCCCCGTCCTCTTTCCGGATGGCATTGATAACGAGACGGCCGCCGTCCTCCAGGCTCCTTAATGCTTTTACTACCGGCTTCCAGGCGGGTGTCGTATCGATAATGGCGGCCAGCTTCTCAGGCGGTTCATCTTCTGTGTCTCCTGTCCAGAAGGCCCCCAGTTCCAGGGCGAATTCCCTTTCCGGCTTGGTTCTGGAAAAAACAAAGACCCTGGAATTCGGATATTTATATCGGACGGTCTTCAGGACCAGGTGTCCGGAGGCCCCGAATCCCGTAAGTCCGATGTTCTCTCCATCCCGCAAGCCCGTCAACCTCAGAGAGCGATAGCCGATGGCCCCGGCACAAAGAAGCGGGGCAGCTTCGGAATCGGAGAAGATATCCGGTATTCTGTATGCAAAATTTTCAGGGACAGTGGTATACTCGGCATATCCGCCGTTTGAATCTCTTCCCGTTGCTTTAAATTGAGCGCATAGATTTTCATTGCCTTCGAGACAGAATTTGCATTCTCCGCATGCGCAATATATCCACGCTATGGCGACCCTTTCTCCGGTATCGAACCTTTCCGAGCCGCTCCCCCTGCTTTCAACCCTGCCGATGATCTGATGCCCCGGAATTATCGGGAATTGAGAGGGAGGGGTCCTTCCTTCGATCTCGTCAAGCTCGGTATGACAAACTCCGCACCGAGTGACTTTTACCAGAATTTCTTTCTCACCTGGAACGGGAATCGGCATGTCGGTCAACTCAAGCGGAGGTGTGTGCTTGTCGAAATCCGAAGTTTTCTTCAGCACCATGGCTTTCATCCCCGTTCACCTCTAAGTTTTATAATCGGCCCGTTTCCCACCGCCATATCCCTTCCGACCGCACAGTCAAAAAAACATATGCCGATTCCGGCTTTATCCGGAACTGGGTCCGATACCTTGCGTTCTTTATTCCATGCTATCTCCTTTGATGATCATCGTCAATTTAATACTTTGTTTTCCGCACTTCAGAATTCGGTCTTCGAAGCTGCCGATAGTCAATAAAGTCAGTCAGGAGATGGGAGAATTACAAGAGGAGGAAGCATGAAGAAAGCGGATCTGACATACCGGAAATCGCTCTTATAGCGGCCACACGCGGCATGCTGGGTGCGGGAATCGGTCTGTTATTGGCGGACAGACTCAATGATGATCAGAGAAAAGCCGCAGGGTAGACGCTGATGACCGTGGGAGCGATCGGCACAATCCCCCTGATGATAGACATCCTGGGCAAAAGGCGGTAGTCACTTGCGCACACAAGGGCTTCTTCCGATGCACCCTCGCGCATCGGTTACATAACCCCGAGCGCCCTTGGCGGCCTGGACATGTGATCGATATCACTGCTTTCTTGTAGAGAGAAACATTATTGTAGAGTATGAAACTCGGAGAAGCCCTGATAAACGCGGGTCTGATAACACGACAACAACTGAATATAGCCCTCGAGAGGCAGGCAGTAGTTGGAGGCAGGATCGACGCAAACATCGTTGAGTTGAGATTTCTGAGCGACGAGCAACTCACCGGCTTCCTCGGTAAATTCCTTCGTCTGCCAGCTGTCACCCCCGAAGCACTCAGTTCCATACCGGATGAAGTCATCAGGGTCCTCAAAAAGGAGGTGGTTGAGCAGTACATGATCATCCCTTTTGCCCTCGACCGTCAGAGACTCCATGTCGCCATGCTCAATCCCAAGAATGTGAAGGATATCGATAATCTTCGCTTTACCTCCGGATATGAGATCATCCCTTATGTTGTTACCGAATCACGATTGCTCCACGCCCTTGAAAAATATTACGGGATCAAACGGGATCTGCGGTATATCGGTCTGAAAGACAGGTTTGATCCGGATTTAAACGGCGGAGACCTTTCGGAAAGGCTCGAGAGGATATCCGGAGAAGCTATCGCCGTCGTAAAGGATGAGAGAAAAGAACCCGGGGAGAAAAGATCTGCCCCGTATTCGGAAGGAGAGGAAACGTGGAAAGGGACTGGACCGGGACTCATTGAAGCCCTGTTGCTGAACGCGATATATACTGCGAAATTGTTTTACGCGCAACAGGGTTCAACCCCTGTAGACGGCTCGGTCGAAGATGAATTGCTTGCGAACTGGAAGCGTCTGTCAGTGAAGTTACGACAAAAAAAGGGGACAGGCTAACATACTGAATATAAAACGATGGCAGTTCTTCCCGGCGACTTGCTGTGGCGAATCGCCGGGAAAGACTCTGCATGGGGATGATGGAAAAACACCGTCATCGTGAGAGATACGCCCAATAGTCACCTTCAACGGACGGCTATGCCTTGCGCAAAAATGGCCAGTCCCCCATCGGCTTGACCCAGATCGGTAAGGCTGCCGTTGGGCTTGATCTGGAACATGTCTATGGACCCATCGGCGGGGTCTAAAGCATACAGGAAACGCCCGTCGACCGTGACGGCCATATCGATAGGTCTGTTTCCCGAGGCTGCCGTTGGATCAACCAGTGAAATTTCACCGCTCCCGACTCTCAGTTTGTATGCGGAAATATTCTGCATGCCGGTGTTGGCAGTGAAGACGTCACCACGCCGATTTCCGGCGATCCAGCAGCTCGCAGCCTGGCCGTTTGCAACGGAAGGGCTTATTACCTGCAGGCTGCCGGAGGGCAGAATATTATAAGAAGAAACTGCGTTCGATTCCGCCTCTACCACCATCAAGTGCCCGCGCTGGTCAAAAATAACTCCGAAAGGCGCCAGACCGCTAGATCCCGAAGTCACGGGACTCATGGAGGGCAGTCCATTTCGGTCCATTCCATAGACGAGAATCTCACTGTCTCCCCTGTCGGTTACCACCAGCCGCGATCCCATGGGACTGAATGCTACCTGGGAGAACGCTCCGCCTCCAAGCGACCGGCTGGAATCATCGAGAGGAATCAGTTGGCCTGTATGGCTCAGGTAAAAGCCGGAGATATTGGGAGAGCCTTTGGCATTGAGGACATAGACGAGGTCGTGGAACACTGTCAAACTCACAGGGAATTCGCCTCCTGAATTAACTTTGTCTATCGTGTCCAGTCCGTCAGGCAGAACCCGGAAAACCGTAATTTCATTGCTGCCCGCATTAACGGCCAGGAGCCATCGCTGATCCTCACTGAGGACCACCGATCCTTGAGAAGCCAATTCGTCCAGACCGCCACCGGAGCCGTTGCCTTCTGTAGATATCGATCGTGCGTTTGTCAGGATACCTTTTGGGTCCCGATCGAAAAAGACCACTTCATTGCCATCAGCCGCATTGGTCATGGTATAGACGGCCCCTATCGCATTATTTGCCTGCGGGCCGTTTGCGTATACAGCAGCCGTCGAAACCAGCATCGTCGCAACGACCAGTAATGCTGTCGATATATTTCTCCTCATCTTTTCTCTCCTTTCATGTCCGTTCCCATAATTTTGAGATATGGGCGCATGGAAGTGTTTTCGGTTTATTCTTCGTATTCCTTTTTGCCGGATTTCACGAATTTTTGTTGCTATCACCGTTTTTTCCATCACCCCCTTTATTCATTTTCCGCCTGCCGATCGCATTCCTCCGCGCAGATATTTCAGGATGTTAGACCCCTGCGAATCACGCACGATGAATTTGCCGGAAACGGTTGCGCGAAGTCGCAGAGATATTCCCTGATTCCAACTTAGCACCAAATAATCACGAAATTCTCACGGAAAAATAACAATTTATTATGGACCTATGAATTTGCCACGTGGTACTCCTCAAGGGTGGTCTTAGTTTAAGTCTAGCAGGAATATGCCTTCAGTCAAGCAGGGAAACGGCGCGAGAACTGAAAAACCGTCTTGCAGGGGATTGTTTACCCTCACCATCCTCTCCTCCCCTTGCCAAGGGGGGAAGGGTGTCGTATTTATTCCATGACTCCTCTGAGCTTGGCCGCGAGTATGGGCGATATTACAGTAATCAAAAGAACAAGGACCCAGAGCCGGCCCTTCAGGATATTGTAATCCGAGAACATCGCTTCCAAGGAAAGCCCCCTGATATATCCGAGCGAAAACTCGAACGCAATTGTAAGCACGGACCAGAAGACCCCGAGGATCCATAACCCCGATGGATTTCTCACGGCTAACCACGGAATGAGAAGAAAAACAATCGAAAAGATAAGAAATGATAACGTCAAGGAACTGATTGCCCGGCCGACAGTATCTCCAAACTCCGGTGTGACAAGTTTTTCCCTGATTACGGCGTTCAGTATCGCCGCAAGCAGCATAAGCCCCCAACATGCGATCGCTTTAACTATTATTCTGCTCATGTCCGATCTTGTTCCCCGGGATATCTTTGCTGTTATTGGGGTACAACAGGTTATTTAACAGCACTATGCCCCGGGAGAAAAGACTTTTTTCATCCTTCGATATCAACTCAAAGACATTTTCTTCGACTATGGCTTTTTCCGGATCGATATAAAGGTCATCGGGTTCCAGGTCCTTCAGCAGTTCACTGTCGGCGTATGGGTTTTCGACAGGATGTCGGCGAAGTCTGGACGAGGGATCATCAGCCAGCCGATCGAGAGAGGAAACCAGTCTTTCCGTTTTGCCCAATGTTTCTCTTTCCTTCCGATCCTCGATGCCGCAGTGTTCGAAAAGGAGTTCCACCCGGGCTGCCCGGATCGATTCGATGATATTCCTCTGGCCGGATGAGTTCGCTTCCCATGCGACGTTGAGCTCTGTGTCGAGCCCCATACTCCGGTTGGTTGTGTTCGCCGATCCGACACTCAGGAACCGGTCGTCGATCAAGAGAATCTTGGAGTGGATATACGTCGGTTTCTCTATTCCTGATTCTGACAATCTTCCTGTAAAGTAGATTCCGAGGTCGTGACCGGTTTCAGCGGCGGCATTCTTAAGGGACCTGAGCAATTTCGTCTGTATGACGCCGAGGGAAACCTCCTCCGAAAAGGCATTGGGGGTCTTCGGAAGGACCATTATCAACTGGATCGGGTGCCCCACGGCGGCCTCCATACGGTTTACGAGCGCGGCATAAACGGACCGGGAAGTAAAATACTGGTTTTCAATATAAATAAGACTTTCGGCGGAAGCTATGGCGTCTTCGTAAAGATATTTTATCTCTTTTATGGGACCCCAGGCCGGCACCAGGGTCTTTGCACGGGTACGGCAGATGGCGACACTTTCCGAGTCGATCCGGACGGCAGTGTCTATTTCAGGAATATCTCCGGTCACGGAAGGAAGGTTGATATTCTCACCCCCGGATTTTGCCCATCGCTCCAGAAAAAGGCCGGCCAACTCTTTTGCCGCCGGACCTATGTGATAGGACTGGACATCGTGATAAGGTCCGAATACCCCCCCGTCCTCATTCGCGCGGTGAGGGTTATCCGGCAGGTGTCTCCTGTCGTCCCAGCGGTCCGAGCAGATATCTATTCCTCCGACAAAGGCGATTTGACCGTCAATTATCGAGACCTTCTGGTGGTGGCTTGCTCCTACGGCATGTGCGCTGTCGAAGCGAAAATGCATCCGCTCGTTCGCTGACCAGTCGAAAATCCATTTCTGAAACCACTCTCTTTCCATACTGAATATCATGCTGAAATCCCATGCGAGAATGTATATCTCGAGTTCCGGGTTATCCGCACAGAGACTATTGAGAAAATCCCTGAAAACAATGTCGCCCGCGCCCCCTGCATCGTCTCCTCTGAGCAGTTTCACTGTGCTGTCGAACTGCCAGCCCGCGATCAGGATATACCGCTTCGCGTTGCGGGCGACTTTGTAAAAGGTTCTGTAATAATCCCTGGCATCGATAAGGAGACCGGTGTCAGATACCCCGAAGATATCGAGACAGTTCCTTCCCGGTTTCAGAATCTTCTTCATTTTGACATAAGCTCTTTATAGGTTTTCATGGGATCTCCGCCCTGACTATAACAGGTAAGTGGTCCGAAGCAAGCCGTGTCAACCGGGTCCTCGGAACGATTACTTCCCGTATTGTAACATCAGATGAAACGAATATATGATCGATCCTCGCTACAGGGAAACTACTGGGATACGTCCTTTTGGGTGAAGCCTCATTGGCATATTGAACATCCATAAGCTTTTTTCTGAACCGCTTATATACCCGGGAGATAGGAAGGGCGTTGAGGTCGGCACAAAGAATTAACGGCCCCGAAGAGGAAGGATTGCCGATCCAGTCAGGTCCGAGGAGCAGTTCCGACTGCACAAGACGCTCCCGACGTTTTAATCCGAGATGGGTATTAACGACCTGCATCTTCCTGTCTGCTGTGGAGATTTCTACCCAGAGGACCCCTCTTCTTTCGATCTTCATGCGCCCCGGGAGGGTTGGCAGTTCAGCCGCCTTTACGAAGGTCATGGGGTGGCTGCTGAGAATAGCATTGCCGTACAGGCCCTCTTCCAGTCGGAAGCTGGGATGAAAATGGTAACGCATTTTCAGATTTTCCGCGATAATTTCGGCCTGATCGGCCAATCCCGAGCGCATCAGCCGGATATCGAGTTCCTGAAGGGCAACAATGTCCGGTTCAAACTCTGCGATGACATTGGCGATCCTCTCCGGCGATGATTTGCCGTCCTTCCCGACGCAGCTATGGACGTTATATGTTATGACAGAAAATTCTACGGGCATTGTTCAAATCGTATGTGAAGAAGGACAGACCCTTACCAGGCAAAGGTCGCTTCGGGCGGACAGGCCGGGACCAAAAGACACTCCGAAGGCGTGGATAAGGCTTGAAAATGCGGAATGCAAACCGGGGGATGCAAAGAACTGACTTTTGTATCGCGGTTTCCCGACTCGGTCGCCCCGGCGACTCGCCGAAAAGAGCGGGTTTCCGAAGGAGGCCGACCTGAGTAAAGTTTCTCTGTGCCTTTGTGCCTCTGTGGTCTATTATTCTTTTCATACCTGCAAGATGTATATTTTAAAGGACTTAATTTATGGTATAAACAAAGCACGCGAGTGTCAATCATGCCCGGTTTCGGTATAATGAGAATATGATCGAGACAGGCAAGATCAGTCTTTTTCCCCCGGCAAATCATTTCTCCGGGAGCCGGCAGCATTCCGGGGAAAAACCCTGAATGAAAAAGTATTGGAGACAGATTTTCTTTCTCGTGTTTCTGGCGGCA
>JBECKU010000182.1:0-6446 GCA_040235385.1 Candidatus Sulfobium sp.
CTTTGGTTTTTTTGACCCTAAAGCTTAACCCACGTGCCTTAAGGTCGGACAGGTTTAATTCATTATGTCTAGCATGTCCGGGGATCTTTGACACTATAAAAAAATAGCGGTACCGCAGTGCAGCAACCGCCGAATTGAATTTGTTGTTTAGGGAATGATCATAAATGTCTGAATCAAAACATCTCGGTCAAGACATCCTTACTTTTCCGGACCGCTCGGCATTGTCCAGGCGCCTGTTGTACCGGTCATTTTGTGGCAGTAAGTACACTCCCCCTGGAAAATTGTCAGGAAATGGTTGTCATCCCCTCCCGTGAGATGAATGATGTGGAGCAATGCGGCAAGAGGGGGCGCCGTTTTCGAAGATTTGGTGTGACACGATGAGCAGGCGGCCGGAATATTTTTTAGGGATTCAGCAGCCGGAGGATGTACCCCTTTGAGCAGGACGCCCTCCGGGACCACGGCTTGCGCCCTCTTCATCAGTTTTGACTCCGCCTTTGTAGTCCACTTGGACATCAAAGTACTGATTCGTTCGTCCTGCTTAATATCAGGCATATTGATGTGACAATCAACGCATCCACCCGGGAATTTGTCCTCGGTCGTCAATCCCGGAATTTTACGCGCGGGAGGAAGCTTCATTTGATCATTATCCGCCATCCCCGCATTTGGAGAGAACATAAGCAGCGCTGCAACTGAAACCATCAATATTTGAAAAGGCCGAAACATAAATACTTTCATAAAAATCTCCCTTCTTATTCAGATTAGCCTCAATCCATATCTGGGGCTCAACGGACGATCTCCAGCGATGGCGTTTCATCGTTTAAGAACGTCCCGGATGCGCGCCTCTAATTGCTCAACAGAGTTGGCTGAGATAATCAATAGCCTCTTATGAGTCTCTTTAATCATGTAGAATTTACCTCCCGGGGGTTGCTTCACCCCTTGATTTCCAAAGAAGGCTTTTGAAAGCAAAAAACCGGATATCTCAAAAAAAATTCATTCTTCGAATATCCGGTCACCTCAATTTCTTTAAGGGCAATTTATAAAATATAATTTATGAATATCACGGAAATTGGATATTTGTCAAAGTCTTTTTCTAATTATAGGGAAACGTCAACTTGCCTTTTTAATTTGCTGGGAAGACCTTTTGAGCCATGATGATTTGAAAAGATTATCGGCTCGCAAATGAGATCAATTCAGGCATTAAACGGGAGACGGAGAGAAATTTCATGGTAAGCAGCGGATTGATAATTAATAGGAATCATGGAGGATCCCTCTACCCATCCGCGACCGGATTGGAGGTTGCTGTTGTGACTTGCCGGGGCATTATGGTTGTGCCGTACTTACCCATTCAAAAGACTTCGTTCTTTCTTGTGCTTTGCGCCCCAGAGCATTTTCAACAATGCTAACAACGTCTTTGATCTGGAACGGTTTAAGAATAATGTCCGTAAATAAATATTTGATGGAAGCAAGATAACCATCGTCAGTAATATCGACACTCCCCGATATGAGGACGATCTTGAGGGAAGGGTAAAGAGTTTTTAGCTGTCTGACACAATCTATGCCGCTGAGTCTAGGCATTTGATGATCCATAAAAATCAAGTCCGGTAGGGCATTCGGATCGATGGTATCGAGAACTTCCTGTCCATCCGAGGCTTCCATGACATTATGCTTATTGAGTTTCAGTACCTCCTTTAAGACGGTCCTGACCAGGATATCATCATCTACTACCAGTATATTTGCCATTACTGGACCTCCGAATGTTTAAACTCCCCCGATATCCCGCGAGGGTCGGGCAAAATCTGAACAGTTTCTTAAAGCAGTACCGCTCCATAGTTTCAATGGTCGGGACATACCTTGTTTTGGATGCAAGGCAGCTTCCGAAATAATCTTCTTCAAAGAAAGGACAACTCATAGATACACTACCTCCTTTGAGGTCAATTTAGACTAAAGATTAGCACGCAACTGTGAATAAAATTTGAATTTTAAAGCCGGCAGAGCAGGATTTTCAATTAAATCTTTTTAATCATAACGGTCCTTGTACCCACCGTAATTCAAGAAATAAGGGACGATCGAAGGGCAGTCGCTAAAAGAAAAACTTATTAGGAGACCTGTAGTCAGGCCATTTTTTTTCACCTTCATTCCGAAATCATCTTGGAGAGAAATCCAAGGAATAAATTGACAGGAGCTCAACCCCGTGATAAAGGTGTTCTATGGCTGATGAGATAAAGATAAAGACCGACTACTTTATAGCTGGTGCGGGGATAGCCGGTGTCTTACTTTAGTTCTAAATAATAAAAAACTATTTTTTTCCCCCGGTAATTACGGGTGGTGAATAGCAATTCATTTACAAACCTGCTGTAATACAAATTAAGCATCACTGGCAAAATAATGTATGGGCGAATTTAATAAATATGATTATTGAAAGGGGCTGAACTATGAGGAGATTAATGCTGTTATTCTTTCTTTTGTCAGTTCTGTCAACAGTTTCTGGGTTGACCGTATTGATATCGTTTTCCGACGCGGCAGGTTTGGCTGCTGAAGGTCTGGACGGTGAAGGACCCGGACTAGGGACGATAGCAAGCCGAACGGCACAGTCGGACATTGAGAGCGGCAAGTTGTCAGTGGAAGAAATACGGCGTGCGGGATTCAAGATGTTTGCCACGCCATTCAACAAATTCGATGGTTTCGGAGATGGACCTCTTAATCCTCTAGATCCAACCAGCCCGGGAGGGCGTCCTACCCTCCAAAATAACGGGACTTTCTTGCGTGTCAATGGCTTAGATGCGCAGACCTGTCTTGAATGCCACAGCATTATCAGCGCAGCTACTATACCGTTCACGCCGGGTATTGGTGGCTCGGGCGGGATTAACTCCTCGGCATTGTTCCAGCCGCGTTTTATAGATGTTCAGGATGCTGCCCAAAAAGGCTTTGCCGAAATCGATGGACGCTTGATTAATCCTCCCGCCTTGTTCGGCATAGGCGGCGTTCAACTCGTTGCCCAAGAAATGACCGCTGATCTGCAGCAATTGAAGGCAAAAGCCCTTGCTAATCCTGGTAAGCAAATAGCGCTGCAGACTAAAGATGTGAATTTCGGCACCATATCAGCCGATATTCATGGCAACCTTGATACTTCCGGTGTCGAAGGCATTGACGCTGATCTGGTGGTGCGACCCTTCGGACGTAAGGGCGAGTTTTCCTCTGTTCGTCAGTTTGACATTACAGCGATGATGTTCCATTTCGGAATGCAACCTGTCGAGAGAGTCGGTTTTGAGATAGATGGAGATAATGACGGTGTTATTAACGAAGTTTTGGTTGGCGAGGTTTCAGCTTTGGAAGTTTTTCTAACCACCCAGGAACGTCCATTCATTATGCCATTTGGAAAGGAGGAGCAAAGAGGATTCGGACTTTTCAAGGATATCGGTTGCGCCGAGTGTCATCGTCCGGTGATGAAAACCCAAAGCCACATGTTGATCTACAGCTATCCGGAGATCGAAACAAATCCGGGAACAAATATTTATTATTCTGTAGATTTGACAGGCGGATTAACGCAATTTGAGCCTATGGCAAAGAGTAGGATGCTTATCCGGATGTTTTCAGATCTAAAGCGTCACAACATGGGTCCGGATCTCGCTGAGGATTTCCACCTTACAGACACTAAAAGGAATCATGAGTTCATCACTGCTAAATTATGGGGTGTAGCCGATAGTGCGCCATATCTGCACGATGGTCGCGCCTTAACGCTGAAAGAGGCTATAATTCTACACGACGGCGAAGCAAGAACGGCGAGTGATGCCTTCCTGAATCTCAGCAGTAACGAAAAGATTCAACTCTTGAGTTTTTTGCGCACATTACGCAACCCTGCGACTCCAAATCAAGATGTGCTGTCTCAATGACCCGCTGCGAAGTTGAGGAACGGCCAGGTTTCCTGAAATCGTCTGAAGAAGAGAAAGCGACGGGGCATGCAGCCCCCGTCGCATATTTGCTCGCCGCGCTACAGGCTCTTACACCTTAGCGCTCGCAAGGTCTGCGCACGTGCCGTCACAATTAGTCTCCCCGTCACCACACACCACGCAGTTTAGTACACAAATCTCATTGGCCTCAGATACGCATGTGATGTTCCAATCCCCTGTTTCATCGTCGCAGCAGGATGGATCTTCAAAACACGCCTTGGTTACACAGGGATCACAGAACAGATCCAGTTCAGGGCCGGTCTCACACAGGTCACGTTCGCATTCTTCGCAGACAGCCTCGTCGTCGCTTCCGCAGCATTCCTCTCCTTGGTTGAACTTTGGAACAATTTGACGCCTGCTGAGTTCGCCATACGGCAGATCCGGGAGGCCGCGTGAAGCCGGAAATTTCCACTTTTGACCGGCACAGTTTTCGGGGTAAGGTCAAGAGACATTTCCTGTGGCTACTTCTTTTTGCTGAAATTCTGGGTGAGGTATTTCATTTCTTCCATTGTATCTGGCATACGTCGTGTTCCCTAATTGTGACATTTTACGAAAATCGAGAAAAAACATCGATTTCATAAGTTGAGGATTGCGCCTACTTCAGCTGCTAAGGCCATGCTCAGATTCTTAGACGAATGGAACTGGTCCCAGTCTCTTGCAAGAGCAAATTCTGCAATTCCTCTTCATAGCCTGGCTGGAAATTATAATAGTCCGATTCCCCAATGGCGGTACCACCACTTCCGGCACCATCGCGAAAAAGGACAAAAAAAGGCGAGCGCAGTTAAGGTGATTCCGCCACTCATCATTTTTCTTCTTTATGTGTGTGCACACCCATCTGTTTCTTCAGCTTCAACACTTCCGCATCGAGTCTTCTGACCCTTTTACTCATGGCGTCAAAGATTTTGAAGGCTAGGGTAGGGTCCCTGTTTACGACCGACAAAAATTTCTTCTTGTCCACGGTCAGGACCCTTGCCCCTCCGAAAGCCACTGCGCTCGCAGAGCGGGGCAGCCTGTCGAAAATGGCCATCTCCCCGAATATCTCGCCCTCCTCCATGATTGTGATGGTAATGTCTCCGAAATCGACCTTTTTCGAGATCTTCACCTTGCCCGACTGAATAACGAACATGCTGTCGCCTTCCTCTCCCTCGTTGAAGATCACCTCGCCGTCGTTATATGTTTTCCCCAGTTCTCCCTTTTTCATAATGCACCTCTCCTTAATACTTTGAAGAGCCCTTCCCACATATCCAGATGCATCCTGACCTTCAAGGATTTAAAAAAGACATTCTTGAAACGTTCATTTCCTGTAAACATGTCCCACAGAACGGAACTGAGGATCTTCTCGCTGCCGGCGCTGCGCTGTTCTTTTTTCACTACTTCGAGCATAGCCCCCGTCAGTATCCTCCATCTCCTATAAGTCTCGATCACCTTGTAAAGAAAAACACCGTAACGGTTGTCGTTTACTATGCTTTGATAAACTGGAAAGTAGCCCGCCTCGAAATGCTCCCGGCCGACTCCCTCGAAGACGGCTGTCTTGGCCGCAGCCTTGCCCATGATGTAGGCAGCGCCAATCCCATCCTTCAGGAGCCTGGTGGAGCCGGCGTCGCCGCACATGACCACCCTGTCTGCAAAAGGGATTTTAGGGGCTCTTATGTTCATCTTCGGCAGACAGCGGCACTTTATTTCGTAAGGAGCATTTTGGGGAAGGACATCACGGACTATGGGATGATCCAGGAAGGAGCTCAATGAACCTGAATTCAGACCTTTCCCCAGGATGCATACCGTTGCAAAAGTTTCTTTTGGGATTATCGCGGCAAACTGGATAGACTTTACAGGTAACAGGAAGAGGTGAATCGAACTTCCGAACCGTTCAGCCAGGACACTATTGTCCATGCTTATTTCCGCTACGGCCGCAGTGACCGTAACTGGTGCCTTGTAACCGAAACCGATGCCTTCGAAGATATTCGCAGTGGAGCTGTTTACACCGAAAGCCCCTACAACGAGGTCGGCATCCTGGACATCATGTCCTTTCGAAAAGAGAACGGGTTTGCCATTACGATAGCTGACCCCGTCGATCTTCAAGGCATGGTGCGCCGCTCCCTCGTCAACCGCCTTAGAAAGAAGAAACCTGTCAAAGCTTTCCTTTTCTGTGCCTATTATCCCTATTGGGCCGCCGCCCCTGTAGACTGTGGCGATGGTTTTTTCGGCCGAAGGCGTTTCGATTAGGACATTCCCGTAGTTCGTATGAAGTCGGTATGAGTTTATTCCTCTCTGGACTATGGAATCTGGCAGGTTTATCCCTTCCATCGCCAGGGTCTGAACAAGCAGCTCGGATATGATGCCCCCGCAATGGTTGCAGCCCGCTGGTCCGCTTCGAGAGAAATCCTTCGGTTCGTAAATAGTGACGTGGAGTTCGGTGCCCGCCAGCTTTGCCATTTTAAGAGCAAAGATGCTGAATAAAGAGCCGGTCGGCCCCCCCCCGATAACCGCTATCCTTGACCC
>JBECKU010000375.1:0-1878 GCA_040235385.1 Candidatus Sulfobium sp.
CAACCGCGTCGAGGATATCGGCCGCATCGCGGAGCGGCTGCAGGCGCTCGTGCCGGAGGCGGCCCTGCGCATCGGCCACGGCCAGATGCCGGAGCGCGAACTCGAACAGGTCATGCTGGATTTCTACCACCGCCGCTTCAACGTACTGTTGTGCACGACCATTATCGAGAGCGGCATCGACGTGCCGACCGCGAACACGATCATCATCAACCGGGCCGACCGCTTCGGCCTGGCGCAGCTGCACCAGCTGCGGGGGCGCGTCGGCCGCTCCCATCACCGCGCCTATGCCTACCTGATCACGCCGCCGCCCAAGGCCATGACCGAGGACGCCAAAAAGCGCCTGGAGGCCATCGAGTCCCTGGAGGACCTCGGCGCCGGCTTCACGTTGGCCACCCATGACCTCGAGATCCGCGGCGCCGGCGAACTCCTCGGCGAGGAGCAGAGTGGACAGATCCAGGAAGTCGGCTTCAGCCTGTACATGGAACTGCTCGAGCGGGCCGTCAAGTCGCTGCAATCGGGCAGCGAACCGGACCTGGAGAAGCCCCTGCATGCCGGAACGGAGATCAACCTGCAGCTGCCTGCACTGCTTCCGGACGACTACATCGGCGATGTCCACCTGCGGCTCAGGCTGTACAAGCGAATCGCCAGCGCACCGGATGCCGCGGCCCTGAGCGACCTGCAGGCCGAGATGATCGACCGTTTCGGGCCGCTACCCGAACCAGCGCAGCGGCTGTTCAAGGTGGCAGCGCTGAAGCTGCGCGCAGCGCCGGCCGGGATCACGCGCCTCGAGGTCGCCGCCCAGGGCGGCCTGGTCCAGTTCGCAGCAGACCACAAGGTCGATCCCGCGCGGGTCATCACGCTCGTGCAGCGACAGCCCCAGCGTTACCGCATGGACGGATCGCACCGGATTCGATTCAAGATCGACTCGCTCGAGGATTCGCAGCGCCTGCGCACGGCGGAGACCGTGCTGGCGGCCCTCGGCGTGGCTTAGCCCAGCTCCCGGACCACGGCCGTGTCTCCGGTCTCCCGCGCCTGGCCCATGGCCTCCCCTGCTGAGGCCAGCAGCGCCGCGGCGTCCATGACCGCCGGTGCCTTGCCACCGACCGCGCCGATGGAGAGCGTGACGAAGCGCCGGTAGCGCGATCGCGGGTGGTGGATGCGCAGGTCGGCCACGCGCGCGCAGACCGTGGCCGCGTGCGCCTTCATCTGCTCGCCCGTCATGGACGTGGCAAGGATCGCAAAGCTGCCATCGTCATGGCGGGCCAGGACGTCGCTGGCGCGCCGGAAACACGTTGCCAGCACGCGCGAGACACGCTTCACGAGCGCCTCGCTCGCCGCGCGGTCGAAGGCATCGCCATAACGCTCGAGGTCGTCCACGCTAACCAGGAAGAGACTGAGCCCGACGCCTTCGCGCCGGACCACCGCCAGCTGGTGGCTCAGCAACTCGGCGAAGGCCTCGCTGGTTCTGAAACCGGTCAGGGGATCCTGCCTCTGCAGCAGGCTGGGCGCCATCGCCTGGAAGCGACCCGTGCCGCGATCATCCGCCGAACCACGGGCCTCTGCCTCGCGATGCAGGGAGGCCCAGTGGGTCAGTTCGCCGTGCTCGTCGCGAACCGGCACGAGATGGATCTCGACCCAGAACGATTCGCCGTTCTTGCGCTGGTTCTGTACGAGGGCACGGGTTTCGATGCCGGCCTCGATCGCGTCGCGCAGGCGGCGGATGCCCGCCTGGCCGGCGGTATCGCCCTGTAGCACGCGCAGGTTCTTACCGATGAGCTCGCTGGCCGCATAGCCCGTCATGCGCTCCAGCGCCGGGTTGACGTAGATCGCCGGCATGTCCGCTTGCCGGGCGTCGGCGAGCGCCGCGCCATCCGGCAG
>JBECKU010000300.1:0-12625 GCA_040235385.1 Candidatus Sulfobium sp.
GTCATACCGAACAGCAAGCTGGCCCAGAGTATCGTGACGAATTATAATCTGCCCGAAAAGAGGATGTCGCTCCTGATATCGATCGGTGTAAGTTACGCCGCCGACCCGGAGAAGGTGGAGGAGATACTCGTCGACGAAGCTAAGAAGGCGGTGGGAGAAATTCCCGGCCTGCTCGGAGATCCCGAGCCGTTTGTAAGGTTCATACCCGGGTTCGGGGAAAGTTCGCTCGATTTTACTCTGATATGCCAGGTGCAGGAATTTGTCGACCAGTACTTCGCTCAGCACGATCTGAGAAAGAGGATCTTCAGGAGGTTCAGGGAAGAAGGTATCGAAATTCCATTTCCGCACAGGACCGTGTATCTGAGGGAGGAGAAGGAATGGCAGACAAAATAAAGGCCTTCGAATTCAACCAGGCGGTGAGTATTCTGAAATCCACGGGCAAGCAGGCGAAGGACCTCCGCGGACTCCGGGAGGGCATCTCCTCGACGAGCGAAGAGTCGATATTTCACCACACCAACCAGTATTTCTTGAAAGAGCATATAATGGAATACACGAACGATTTCGCCCATTGGGCGGGGGAGAGCCTAGAAGAAAGGGCGCTGGCCGAGCAGCTTTCCAATATAGACCCCTACGGCTTCAGAAATATCGGCGATCTGAGAAAGGAATTGCTTCGCGTCATCAACGATTACCTGGAGGAATTTCCTGAGCCGAGGGAAGCCATGCCCGGCGCGGAGTTCTATTTCAATGAGACGATTACGCTCACCTTCCCCGTCGGGATCAAGGCACAGAATCTCGCAGAGTTTCTTATCGGCATGAAGTATATCGACGCGGGGTCGATTTATTATCATTTTTACGAGGCCAGGATGCGATTGGGGACCGGAGTGGATGATTTTTCCACCTGGGTGGAAAATGTCCTCGGGAAGCAGGACCTTGCCGGGCGGATCCGGTCCATCGACCCGTTTATGCACGATGTTGAAGGCATCAGGGAACATATCGTCGAGGCAGTGGAGCAGGAAGTTCAGCGAGATATGGAGGTGATACGCTGATGATAGCGCAGTATGCCGGGATTTCTCCCAAAAGCGACCTTCTCCTCCTTCAGAAACTCGGCGAGAAATTGGGCGGCAGGTCTTTTCTCCATGTGAATTCCACCCGCGCGGGCGGGGGAGTGGCGGAGATCCTGCAGAGGATGGTCCCGCTGCTCAGGGAATTCGGAATCGATACCCGGTGGGAGGTCCTTGAAGCGGACGATCGTTTTTTCGACGTTACCAAGAAGATACACAACGCCCTTCAGGGCAACCCGGAGAAGATCACCGGGGCTATGTGGAAGCATCATTTCGATGTGAACAGGGCGAATGCGGAAAAGATCGATCTGGAGGCGGACGCGGTGCTGATCCATGACCCTCAGCCTGTGCCGCTTGTAACTTACAGGAAAGAAGGGGTCTGGATATGGCGATGCCATATCGATGTCTCAAGCCCGATCAAGGAAGTGTGCGAATATCTCAGGCAGTATTGCGAACAATATGACGCCGCTATCTTTTCTGTCTCAAGGTTTGCCCGGGCAATGGCTGTAGATGAGTTCATCATACCGCCGTCGATAGACCCGGTCAGTGAGAAGAATAAAGAATTGACCGAGGACGAGATCAACGAGACTCTCGAAAAATTCGAAATATCCACTGACCGGCCCATCATTCTTCAGGTATCCAGGTTCGACCGGTTCAAGGACCCGATCGGAGTGATAAAGGCATACAGGGCCGTGAAGAAATACAACGACTGTGTGCTGATACTCGCTGGAAGTCCGGCCACCGACGACCCCGAGGGGGCGGCCGTGCTGGATGAGGTGAGGGAGTATGCCGAAAACGATGAGGATATACGCATTCTCCTCCTGCCCCCTTTCAGTGACCGGGATATCAACGCCCTCCAGAGAACGGCGACAGTCGTCCTTCAGAAGTCCCTGAAGGAAGGGTTCGGTCTGACCGTCTCTGAAGCCATGTGGAAGGGCAAGCCGGTGATAGGCGGCGCCACGGGAGGGATCCCCCTCCAGATAATACACGGCGTTACCGGGTTTCTTATCCATTCGGTCGAGGGGACCGCGTTCAGGATCCGGCGATATCTGAACAATCCTGCCATGGCCGTGAGGATGGGTGAGCGCGGAAGGGAATTCGTAAGGAAAAACTTTCTCATCACCCGTCAGGTCAGGGATTATCTCTCGGTTTGGTATTCGATCGAGAACAAGGGAAAGAGTGTGCTGGAACTCTAGGATCTAAGAAATCCTGCTGGTGTATTGTTTTAAAAGTATTGCCCCATTCCGTCGTTCCGGCTTAACATCAAATTTCAATTTTGAGATAGGTTCTAGAGCCCCGACGGATTTTTCTCCTCTGTATTAAGAAAAGCTTCTATAAGCGCTTTTGTATCAGGACCGGGATCGGAAAAACGGAGGCCATAGTGAAAAAGGTTCTCCGCCTCCTGGACGGCTCTCACGATACGGCCTTCCAACGTGACCTTCCTGTCCAGATAAAAAGAGCACCTGATCATGCTGCCGCCGGCGAGGACCCTGTCACTCTGGATGAGCATTCCCGAAGTGCTGATGTTCAGCGAGGTAGCGAAGAAAAAATCGCCATCCGTCTCCGCTTGAATGGATACCTTGATGAGCTCTCTCAGAGCTTCTCGTCCGGCGATTCCCATCAGTCCCTCAATATCGCTGAGAAATTCTCCGGGATCTACAGGTTTTTCGAGGAGTGCGTTCGCTCCGCAGATGTTATAGCGGCCGATTTCCGGGTCTTCGGGAGAATAGACTATGACGATCGAGACCTTCTTCAGGTCGTCGTCTTCTCTTATGGTCTTGCAAAGATCTCCTCCTTCAATTCCCCAAGATTCCATGTCAAGTATAATGAGATCGGCTCTTTCTTTACTGTGCAACCGGAGGATCTCTTCAGACCGTGTGACGGGAAATATCTGTATGGTCTCCCGGGAGAGAGAATATATCTTATCAGCCAAAAGATCCTTCAGACCTTCAGGAATAATTATTTTTTTCATCTCTCAAAGAGCCTTGCTACAGATGCTTTTTGATGGCATCGCGAATGCGAAGAGTGAAAGCTTTGTCTCCAAGGATCCCTACCCTGATGGTAAGGACCGTGGTCGAGGCATTCTTTGATTCCGCGTCTACCCAGACCTCAGTGTCGTCAGCGAGTTTACCTTTTATCTTGGCAGTGAGTTTGTCGTGTCTTTCTTCCGTGATCCCGATGTCAAGATCTCGCAGCCCCGCTTTTGCGGCCTCGTAGACATGGGGGACGGAATAGGGCAGGGTCTCCTGAAGTCTCCCCTTGTACCATATGACACCGGCGGTCCCGGCCCCAGCCCCCAGCAGGAATGCAGCACATCCTGCATTAAGCAGACATAAAGCAAGGAGAGGATAAATAAAAAACTTTCGCTTGTTCATAATGGTCCTCCGTTTCGCGCTTTTCCAAGCACCGATCGATTCTGAATGAGATAACCTATTATTACAGAAAATAAACGATATCTGCGAGGGGAATGATGAGACCTATCTCCCTACCCTCTTCCCTTCATAAAAAAAATGGACCCCTTTCGCGTTCAATGAAAAAGCTATCTCCTCTCCGCTCTCTTTATCGGTATCGGACAATATCCGGGCCGTCAAACGAGATCCTCCGACGACGGTATGAAGAATGGTCTCCGAACCGAGACGCTCTATAAGGTCTATGTTACCCTTGAGCGGTCCTCCTCCAGGCATGAGAGATTCCGGCCTGATGCCTATCGTAATGGTCTTCCCGGAGTATTCTCTGAGCGATTCCTCCTCGACCCTTGTGGAAAAGGCAGAGGACCGGAAATATATTTCCTTGCCCGAGATCTCGACGGTCCCTTCGACCGTGTTGATTTGAGGACTTCCTATGAATGAGGCGACGAAAAGGTTGGCGGGACTTTCATACATCTCCGAGGGTGAGTCCGCCTGTTGGATTTCGCCCTCTTTCAGAAGCACGATCTTCCGTCCGAGTGTCATCGCTTCGGTTTGGTCGTGGGTGACGTAGATCACAGTAGTCTTCAATTTCCGGTGGAGTTTTGCAAGTTCCACTCTCATCGAGGCGCGGAGTTTGGCATCCAGGTTGGAAAGAGGTTCATCGAACAGGAAGAGTTTCGGGCTCCTGACGATCGCCCTCCCTATGGCAACCCTCTGGCGCTGGCCTCCGGACAATTCTTTCGGCTTCCTCCGGAGGAAGTCTTCGATCTCAAGCAGCTCGGCTACATCCCGTACTTTTTTCTCTATTTCCTGTCCGGACATCTTCTTCATTTTGAGCGAGAAGGCCATATTTTCGTATACGTCCAGATGAGGATAAAGCGCATAGCTCTGGAAGACCATCGCGATGTCCCGCTCTTTCGGGGTAAGTTCGCTCACTTCTTTTTCACCAATGAAAATTTCTCCGCTATCCTGACGCTCGAGTCCCGAGATCAATTTCAGGATTGTACTCTTTCCGCAGCCAGAAGGGCCCAGAAGTATGCAGAATTCCCCGTCCGGGACGTCCATGGAGATATCCCTGATGACGACATTTCCGCCGAAGGACTTTCTGAGATTTCGTATCCTCAGCCCGGCCATTGTTATCCCTTGATCGCCCCCGCCGAGAGCCCTCTTACTATCCGCTTCTGGAAGAGAAAGACCATGAACACGAGCGGTATCGTCGCAACTGTTGAAGCGGCCGAGATCTCTCCCCAGGGGAGTGAATATTCGCCCTGAAACAGCGCGATCCCTACGGGAAGCGTTTGGTACCCCTGCCGGGTCATGATCAAAAGAGCGAAGAAGAATTCGTTCCAGGCATAAATAAATACGAGTATCGCCGCGGTAAAAATTCCCGGCGCCGCCAGCGGAAGCATGATCCTGAAAAGCGTCTGTACATGCCCACAGCCGTCGATCTTTGCGGAGTCTTCAAGTTCCTTCGGAAGTTCCCTGAAGAAGCTTGCAACGATCCAGACGCCCAGGGGGAGGGTGAGTGTCACATAAGGCAGAACCAGTCCCTGATACGTATTCAGCCAGCCGGCGGACTGGAGGATCCTCCAGACGGGACCTGCGATCGATATCTGGGGGAACATGGAGACTGTAAGGAGCCCCCCCATGATCAATCCTTTATATTTAACTCTCAGACGGGCAAGCGCATACCCGGCAAAAATGGAGAGAGATAACGTTATAAAAGTGGACAGACCTGCCACGATGATGCTGTTCCAGAGATAGTGAAGGAGGTTGTAGTGTTCTATGCTTGACCTGTAGAAATCGAGAGCGAAATCCGGGACGAGTACGGGGGGAATAGAGGTGATCTCCATTTCAGTCTTCAGCGACGTATCGAGAAACCAGAGGAAGGGCAGAAGGCTGAAAAAGACAACGCATATAACGGTCAGGAAGAAGACTGTCTTTTTCATGTTTTCTCCTGGATGAGCCCTGAACCGATCATCCTTATATACAGGATGGCGATGACGAAGGTAATCAGGAATACGAGCACGGAGATCGTCGATCCGTAACCCATAAGTCCCTCGGCGAATATCTTTTTGTATCCGTAAAACTGGAGCACATTGGTGGAGTCGGCCGGCCCGCCCTGTGTCATGACGAAAACGAGGTCAAAGACCCTGAAGGCGTCCATCGTCCTGAACAGAAGAGCGATGAGGAGGGCCGGTCTTAAAAGGGGGAGAGTTATCCTCCAGAATTGCTGCCACGCATTCGCCCCGTCTATCCGGGCGGACTCATACAGCTCGTCCGGAATGGTCTGCAGTCCGGCCAGAATGAGGAGACCGGCGAAAGAGGACGTCTTCCAGACATCGGCGGCAATTACGGCAAGGAATGCATAAAGGGGATCCGCCAGCCAGGCCTTGTAACTGGCTACGTCAGAGCCGAAAGCGATGTAGTTGAGCAGGCCGTATTTGTCGTTAAAGATAAATCTCCACATCTGCGAAGAGACGACCGTGGGGATGGCCCAGGGGACGAGGACCGCGGCCCTCACGACACCCCAGCCCCTGAAATGCCTGTTGATCACCATGGCGATGACGAGCCCGAAGATCAACTCGAAAAAGGTGGACGAGAAGACGAATATTAAAGTGTTGGTCAATGAATGGAGGGCAATCCTGTCCTGGAAGAGCTGGCGGTAGTTCTGAAACCATACGAACTTTTGTCCGAGCGCCGGGAGGGTCAGGATGATCCGGTGAAGGCTCAGATAGAATGAATAGAGGATCGGATAGAAGGCGAAGACCGAGACGAAGAGAAAGCATGGGACGATCAGGCTCGCAGCGAATATCCTCTCTCTCGTCTGTAAGTTCAGTTTCACGGCATCTGTCCCTCTTCTATTACAGCTTTTTGCTTCATCGGCCCAGGGCGACGATCCTGTTTATTTCTTCGGACGCGGCTTCCGCTTCTTTCTCCAGGTCGGAACCGGGGTCGGAGATAGCCTTGCTGAAATACCTCTGGAGTATATTCGATATAGCCGGATAGAGCGGTGACCGGGGACGAGGATAAGCCGTAGCAAACACGTCACGCATCCCGGCAAAATGGGGATTCGCCTGAATAACCTCCCTATCGCCGTAAAGAATCTTCCTGGTGGGAGCCTTGCCCGATTTTACGGCGATAATTTTCTGGACCCTTTCACTCGAAAGGAATTTAACGAATTTCCACGCGGCCTCTTTATTTTCGGAGTAGCTGCTGATTCCGAGCTGCCATCCCCCGAGCGTCGAATGACTTTCACCGCCCGGGAAATGGGGAAGTCTGGAGATGCCGACTTTGCCTGCGACAGCAGACCGCCCGGGGTTGTTTGATACTTCCCATGCATAAGGCCAGTTGCGGTGGAAGACGGCCTTCCCCTGAATGAAGACATCCAGGGATTCGGGCTCCTGATAGGTGAGGACCCCCCGGGGGGCGACATTACCAATGATCCTGTCTCTTACGAACCTGACCGCCCCGATCGAGGCTTTCTCCATGAGATCGCTTTTTCCTGTCACGGGGTCGATCATCCTGCCGTTATTGCTGAGTATATATTCCATCATATTGCAGACGAGCCCTTCATACTGCTTGAATTGTCCTGAAAAGCCGTAGATCCCGGTCCCCTCTTTTTTCTCCCCGGCGACGATACTTGCGGCCTGATCCACCATCCGTTCCCATGTCTCGGGAGGTGAAAACCCGTATTTTTTCAGGAGGTCCGTTCTGTAATAAAGAACGCCGCTGTCAACGAAAAGGGGGACTCCGTAGATCTTGCCATCATAAGTATTTGCCAGGATCGCGCCGTCAAGGAAGGCACTCCGCTCCGAGACGGGGAATAACTCGCCGAGCGGCATGGCCCATCCCGCGGCAGCGAACTCGGAAGGCCATATGACATCCATGAAAAAAACATCTACGTCCCGGCTCCTGTTTTTCAGTTTCTGCGTGAGGAGGTCATGGAAGGCAGTGGACGAATGAGGACCCGTCTCCCTCTCGATCTTAACATCCGGATTTTCATTCTCAAAAAGAGCGACTATCTCGTCCCAAACCTCGGGCTGGTTCGGTTTCCAAGTGACGAAACGGACCGTGGTTACTGTTTCTTCAGGTTTCTTCTCGCAGCCGCTTATGAAAAAAACCGGGATGAAACAGGCGAGCAGCGTCAGAATTATGAATGGTGATGGAAACGACCGCCTAACCATGCGCAACTTCCTTGAGGAGGATTTCCTTCGTGGCACTTACATGCTTTCTGGCGATATCCCGGTAAAGCAATGGACGCCGGTGGGGATAGATCATCTCAAGGTCCCTCCATTCAGAGACTTCGTCGAGATCGATCTCGGTATTGATTATTGCCTCCCTCTCATCCAGATTGACGAGGACATCTCCGCGGGGATCGAAAACGGCGCTGTGTCCGCAGAAATAGTCACCGGCCCTGTTTGCGTAGATTACAAATACCTGGTTGTTCATTGCGGCGCCGGACATCCTCCTCCACATATATTTGACCGGAAATGTTCTCGGTACGGCGGAAATATTCACGATGATATCGCTTTCCTTAAGGGCAAGAACACGCCATACTTCGGGAAATGCCGCATCGAAACATATGTTGATTCCTATATTGCCCAGTGGGGTGCGAAACACCTTCAGCTCATTGCCGGGCGCAAAATTTTCGGTCCAGTGGACATGTGTCTTGATATAACTCTCTGTAGAATCCCTGTCGACATAGGTGGCGACATTGAAAAACTTTTCCCTCTTCTTTTTTATTTCACCTAAGATTACCCGGGCATCCGTCTTTTTTATGAACCTGTACATGTCTTCAGAGATGGATTCGTAATGGAGTTTAAGCTTGCGGTATAAGAGTCCTTCAGGTTTTTCCAGAGAAGGATGGCCGTGCAGTACAAGTTCGGGGAAAACGATCAGGTCGGAATCCCTGTTTTCGTAAATTATATCTTTTATTCTCTCGATATGGACCTGGGTATTTTCCAGAAAATAGCTGATCTGAGCTATGCAAATCCGTCTCTTCATGGCCCTCCCTCAGTGTGTGAGTGCGATTCAGGCAGTGAGGAAGGCGGGGATATATTTCCTCTTGATATCTTCCTCTATCTGCTGCAAATATGAACGGGTAAGTGCATGTCCATAGATGCCGTCTCCGTAGCGGTACAGACTTCCCTTGTCCCGCCGGATATTTTCGTCTACCAGGTCGGTGTCAAGTCTGTCGGCATTTTTCCGGGCTATTTTCTCGATGATCCCGTGAATGCCTGAACCGGATTGGGCCGGGTCCTTTACCCTGAAAGAAAGGTACGACGGGACACCCAGTTCCACGGCCGCCTGACGATGCACCCTCTTTCTCAGGTTATCATCTACCCCCTCCAACTTCAACCGGGGAGAGATTTTCATGGAAGTCCGGATCACGTCCCTGTCGAGATAAGGAGCTCTCAGCTCGATGGAATGGGCCATGGTGAACTTGTCCTCCCTCTCAAGCGTATCCCTGTACAGGTAGTTGAGATCTTCCCACAGCTTTTCGTGGAGCCTAAGATAGCCGAACTCCCTGAGTACGTCATTGTACCACGGATACCCGGCGAAAAGTTCATCTGCCGCCTGGCCGGTATATACGACTCTTATGCCGTCTTCCGAAGCCATTTTAGCTGCCATGTACATGGGGATGGCGACTTCGACCTGGAGCAGACCGCTTTCTTCGACATTCTGAATAATCTCGGGAAGGATTGCTTCGACGAGCTCCTCGGTGATGATCGTCGTCTTCAGTTCCAGACCCATCTCCTTAGCCACCGAACGCGCAGCGACGATGTCACCCGAGTCTTCGGTCCCGGTGCAATAGCAGATTATATTTTTTCCTTCTCTCTGGAGGAGCTTCGATATGAGGACGGAATCTATCCCCCCCGAGAAGATAACTCCAAGATGCGATTCATTCAGCCCCGTTAGTCTCTTGTTCACGGCTTTTATCAAATGGTCTTTATAGCGCTCCACCGCCTCCCTGAAATCGACGATGTCTATCTGCGGGAGTTGAAGAGTGTAGCCTTCATGCACACCGGCCCCGGTGGCGTCGATCTTCAGTACTTCTCCGGGGTTTAACCGGGTGGGATTATCCTTTCCGTTCCAGAGCGCCTTTTTTTCGGAAGCGAAATAAGTTACATCTTCGTTCGTGATGAAATAAAGAGGCTTTTTCCCTATGGGGTCCCTGGCAATAACCATGGATTTCCCGTCGGTGACAGCGAGGACATACATGCCGTCGAGCAGGCCCGCCACTTTTCTGACCGCATCCAGCAGGTCTCCCTGGTAGGTTTCTTCAAGGATGTGGACAATGATCTCACTGTCGCTGGTCGTCTTTATGTCATGACGGTGCAGCAAAAGGGTCTTGAGCTGCTCGTAGTTATAGATTTCCCCGTTGTGGATGAGGACGAGATTTCCATCGCAGGAAGTGTAGGGCTGGGTCGTTTTTTCTTTCCCGACTATTTTCAGCCTGGAATGACCAAGAGCGATCCGGCTTTCATGCTTGAGGGCGTCCCTGAATTCATCAATCTCTTCCCCCCGGAACAGTGGGCCGTCCAAATAAACCCCGTGGGTATCAGGGCCACGGTGTTCCATTTTTTTCATCATGTCATATATATCGGTAGAAATCCTCTTGCCGCCGGCTACAAAATGGCCGCATATAGTGCACATAGTTTCTCCTTGCTTTTTGGGTCTTTATTTTTTTGAACATACAGGACGGGAAGGACGACTGGATTATGAGCGGTGATTCCTTTTTTCAAAAGAACGGCGATTTCAGCGTTTTTTGAATTTTTTTATTATAACACAGGCCGTCCGGCCAGATCAAAAAATAAGGTGTTATGTGGGCTTCCCCTACCAGAGTAGGATAGACAGGAAGCAATTCTCCCGTTATGATAAGCTGTCGGCTGAGAACTCCAACTGTCGGGATGCAGCGGCTCTCAGGCAAGGGTTATCCGGAGGAATTTCCGATGAAAAAAATATTGGTGGTCGATGACGAACCCGCAATCCTTTTCATGTTTAAACATCTGTTCCGGAAAAGCGATGCGGACGTTATAACCTGCGAAGGGATCGAACGGGCGAAAGAAGAGATCGACAAGTATAACTTCACTCTCGTGATATCCGACATCAGACTTACCTGTATCGAGAGTAGGGAGGGCCTTGAAATCTTTGACTACGTCCGGAAGCTCAGTCCTGAGACGGCTGTAATACTTATGACCGCGTTCGGGTCCGAACACGAGAAAGAAGAGGCCTACCAAAAAGGCGTATTTCACTATTACGAGAAACCTCTCGACGTGCATCATCTGGTCACGAAAGTCAGGTCTCTGGGTATCACGATACAATAGAACCCTATAACGGTGACTATCAGCACCGGCATTGCCGGGGAGGGCGGCAGACATTTATGCTTTTTCCATCGGGCGATTCCGATCGACCTCCTTAGTCAGCAATCCCCCCCTGATATCCATCTTCTTGTGAATCGATGGCTTCCCATAAGTAAGGACTCCATTTTTTCCGCAAGGTGGATGATGTACAATGGAAAGATGAAAAGACAGAAATGTAATGTGTCCACTTTTCTCTTCCATTCGGACCCCCGATCGATCTTCCGAATGATTGTGGACGGATTTATTATTCCCATGGCTGATGATCGATAACCACGGTAATATGAATTCCTATGAAGACTTGATCGCAGAACTCGCCGGCCTCTGCGGCATCGTCCCCGAATACTATGACATCTACGGGAACAAGCACATTATTTCACCGGAGACAAGAAAAGCTATCCTTAAAGCCATGAATCTGAGGACCGATTCTTTTGATGAAGTGAGGGCCGAAGTCGAAGAGAGGCGGGTGGCGGAATGGAAGAACTTTGTTGCTCCCGTCAAGGTAATATCGGTGAACGAACAGCCGATGACTTTTCAGGTCTTTATCCCAGTTGAGGAAAGCGACGAGGAAGGATCGCAGATGTCTTTGCGGATACATGATGAAGACGGTCATAGCGATGAGTACCCGTTTTCCTGGACGGACATTGTCGTTGCCGGACACAACGTCATAGACGGAACGAGGTATGCGGAACTGATTCTTGAAGACCGCGCTTTCCGGAACATCGGCTACTACTCGGCTGACGTGGAATACTCACGGGCCGGGGGGCCGTATGAAGAGAAAAGATGTCTTCACAAGACCGTTAAGGTCATAGTTACACCTGACCACTGTTATGCTCCCCCTGAACTTCAGGAGAGAAGGATCTGGGGGATGTCCGTAGAACTGTATTCCATCCGGTCGGAGCGCAACTGGGGGGCGGGAGATTTTACCGACCTCGAAGAATTGGTGGAATGGATGTTGCCTCTGGGAGCCGGTTTCGTGGGCATCAACCCCCTCCATGCAATAAAGAATACCATGTCCGGCGGAGCGAGTCCTTACTACCCCGTTTCCAGACTGTACAGGAATTATCTGTATCTGGACGTAGAAAAAATACCCGACGTGAGAAGATCCGAAGATTGCAGAAAAATCATGAAGTCCGGGACCTTCCGCGAAAAACTCGGGAAGCTCCGGAGAGAAGGGATCATCGATTACGATCAGATAAGTTCTATGAAAGCGGACATGCTCAGGCGCGGATTCAGGGTATTTTACGACGAACACTATCTGAAAGATACGCGCAGGGCCAGGGATTTTAAAGAATATATCGAAAAGGAAGGAGACGCCCTCGAATCTTTCGCTCTCTTTTCAGCTATCAGTGACAGGATGGAGAAAGATATCGGTGCGAATTCCTGGCAGGAGTGGCCTGAAGACTATCGGAGGCCCTCGAGCGATGCGGTGCAAAAATTCAGAAACAGGAACCGGAAGAAGGTCCTTTTTTACCAGTACGTCCAATGGCTGATAGACAGACAATTGAGGTCCGCATACGACAGGGCGAAGAAACTGGGCATGCCGATCGGCATTTATCACGACCTTGCCGTGGGTTGCATGGGGGGTGGGAGCGACGCCTGGGTGTATCAGAACATAATTGCAGATAATATGGATGTCGGAGCTCCCCCGGACGATTTCAGTCCGGATGGGCAGAACTGGGGGTTTCCTCCGATGATACCCGAAAAGCTGAAGGAAGCCGGATACGATCTGTTCATCAGGACCATAAGGAAGAGCATGGAACATGGGGGTGCGCTCAGGATCGATCATGCC
>JBECKU010000343.1:0-3060 GCA_040235385.1 Candidatus Sulfobium sp.
GACGATATCCCCGGGTTTTGCTCGGTCTCGAGAGGTGAAGCCGGTTCTGCAGAATCGTCATGTCATGATTAGGAGGGATCACATATACACGGTCGGGAATGACTTTATCCATCTTATCAGCCTCGACGACCTCCATCTTTGTGTAACGCTGGAGGAGTTCCGGCATCGCGCTTTCATGGTCGGGAGCCAGGTGGGGGATAACGATGAAGGCTATCCCGGAATCGGACGGCATGTTCTTGAAGAATTTTTCCAGCGCCTCCAGGCCGCCCGCAGATGCCCCGATCCCGGCAACGTAGAAATTATCCTGAACCGGTATATGTTCGTCGGTTCTTGCCTTTTTAGGAAGAGATGCCGGCGACGGGTTCTCTTTTTCCGACATTGATCCGGTCTTGGCCGGAGAACCTTCAGCGGCCTTCGAACGGAGGGGAGTTTTTCCCTTTTTGGATTTATTCGCGGATTTCTTCGTCCCCTTCGATTTCGACTCCTTCTTTTTCGGCATGGGCTTTACCTCCCCTTCTAATTATATAGTCTATCTTCTAGGGGTGTGATGTCAATATTGGAAAGTTATGAGGACTGAGGTATGAGGGAAAACAGGGACCTGCCACCGGGCAGGGTCCCTGTTTTCCTGTTACAGTGTTTAGAATTTGTTGCCTATCGCCCGTTGCCTACTTGCCTGTTGCCTTTTTTGCTATGAGCTATGAACTTTTTGCCGTCTCAATACACCGGAAATCTCCGCCTGTAATTGAGCTGGGCGTTTATGAACCAGCCGCCTCCGAGTTTGGCCTTCTCCATCATTCCGTCGTAATAGTGGTTCAGGTCTTCATAGACCGGAATGCCTCCGGTGAGCCTTATGCTGAAACTTCCTCCAAGGGCAGTCAGGAATTTATAGTCTACAACACCCGTCAAATTTGCTTTATACCCCCCCGTGTTGCCGACTTTCTCGTCCCGGTATTCGTCCTTGGCATTGTACGCCGCGTCGGCTTCGATCCCAAGGAGCATGTCATAATTGGGTGTATAGTGGATTGCCGCTCCCAGACGCGTTAGGTCGCCGAATTTGTAGTCGTCGCTGTTTTCGAATTTGGCAGTATACGATGCAAGATAGTGGAACCAGAAATTCCCTTCTCGGTGCGAAAAGAGCAGTCCGCCTGTGAACGTAAACGCTCCTGTACCCAACTGAAGACCGGGCATGGTGATGAAGTCCTCATCAAAGTCCCCGGTAGGAATAGTCGTCTCTGCGAGCAGACTGAAAAATTTGCTGTAATAGACGTTTTTCCATACGTTGTACCTGAGGTTGAGCCCGATGTCCCCGAACCCGCTGTTTTTCGTCGTGTCGGATAGTTTTCCCCCCATCTTGTACATTTCCATCTTTTTCTCGAGATAGGAGGCATTGAGGCCGAGAGCTACGTTCTCAAACAGTCCATAGTTAAACATCAACATTTCTCCGGATGACGTCATCTTCTTCGGACCCATCTTCTGTCCCGGTCTTTTTATGAAGTCATCAGGGTCCTCACTGTTTGAACCCAGTTTCACCTTATCCATTTCCATGTACATATAGCTGACCCCTGCCCCGAAAGCCCCTCGCGGCGGAAGAGCAGCAGGTTTGATCCGTGTCGGCATGGTAAGGCCCATTGGAGAGATGCTCAGGAGGGCTTGATTGAAATCCAATACCTCACCCGTCTCTTTCTCCTGGAAGGATTCTGCGGTACCCTTGTCCGCAAAGGCGATTACGTTAGGGATCATGTCGGGAACGACCCTGCTGCCGATCACATATGTCGCATCCTTTGCAGGGATTGTATTCTTCCATTCCCAATCGTGAACGGTTATCGATGAAAAAGCATCGGGGCCGCCCTCATTGTTGACAATCCGCAGCATGCATGCCACGCCGCAGGTCTTGATGGTCCTGCCGTCTTTGAGCGTAAGTTCGCAGGACGTGTCATGAAAGACGTCGATATACATCCCGCATACTTCACAGCTTTCCCTGTGTTCGCCGGTTTGGGCTATGGCTGTACACGGGATAAAACAGACTAAAAAATACGCTATCAATAGGTTTTTCATGAGTTCTCCTATCATGTCATTCCGGACAATTTTACCTGCCTCCGGCGGCGCCACGGGCCGGAATGAAAATTGCTCAAACGTTTGGTTTAATATAGGCGCACTCCTTATACGAACAGGTATGCTTTTATTAAATCTATAAGATGTTGCTTATGAAAGAAGATGCCGTGGAGGCTTCTCGAGGGATGTCAGGAAGATAGTTGATTTAAGGATATTGGGCAAGCCGACGCGATAGGACACCGACTCAAAAACGGAAAGAGTTTCTCCGACCAACAGGGCCGTGTGATTTAGTGCAGCGCAGATAACGCCTTCCGCATCGATGTCCGCGCATCCCGCGTCCCTAAAGCACGGGCGGCCCGCATCCGGCCTGGTTATATTATTCATTGTCTTTTTGCAGCAGCAGCATGTCTCTGGGCTCGGGCAGCCGCATTTGAGTGAACAGAATATGACGGTGTCTTCGGCCTGAACTCCGGGCAAGGGAAGGGCGAGGTTAAAGATGAAAAGGAACACAAGAAGGATGATCGAAGTTATTCTTTTAACAATTGAACCCAATGGTTTTTGCGCAAACCCGGCTTTCTTGATTTTTTTGAGGATAACATAACCTCAATTGGAAAATCATCAGGGATCTTTATGTGTAACCCCCGCCATGCTTCAGTTAGTTCGAGGACTGAGGTATGAGGACTGTCGATTGTAATCTTGTCACTGTCAGCTTGTAAGCCTGCTGGCCTGTCAGCTTTTTTGCCCATCGCCCATAGCCTATTGCCTGTCGCCTGTTTCTAGATATCCCTCGACGGGCAGATATTATAAAGAACGCATTCGCCGTGGTTCGGCTTTTTCGCCTGGCATATTTTTCTGCCGTGGTCTATGAGAAGATGGGTCACGATCCCCCAATCCTTTTTCGGTGTTATTTCCATGAGATCCTTTTCTATTTTGACCGGATCGTCGTTCTTAGTAAGTCCGAGCCTTGCCGCAAGCCGCTTGACATGTGTGTCCACGGCGATTCCCTCG
>JBECKU010000003.1:0-4392 GCA_040235385.1 Candidatus Sulfobium sp.
ATTTCGGTTATAATAGTCAATCTCAATGGAGAAGAATACCTGGGGGACTGTCTGAATTCTTTATCGGCACAAACGTTCAGGGACTTCGAAGTGGTCGTGGTAGACAACGGCTCGACCGACGGCTCGCTCAGGATACTCAGAGATCGATATCCATGGGTAAAGCTCGTCGCCCTTGGAAAAAATACAGGATTCTCCGAAGGAAACAATATCGGTCTCGAGGCCTCCTCACCCTCCCAGTACGTGGCGACCCTGAATAACGACACGATCGCCGAAAGAGACTGGCTCAAAGAACTCCATGAGACGGCCGCAAGAGACCGGACCGTGGGCATGGTGGCTTCGAAGATACTTCTGGGTCGGGAAGGACGGGAGATCGATTCCGTAGGAATGCTCCTCTATCCTGACGGTATGTCCCGCCAGATGGGGCGAGGCAAGACCGATACCGGCCAGTTCGACGATGTCCGGGAAGTACTTTTCCCGAGCGCGTGCGCCGCTCTATACCGGAGAGAGATGATCAGAGAGACGGGTTTTTTCGATGAGGATTTTGTTTCTTACTGCGAAGACGCGGACCTGGGGCTGAGAGGCCGGCTCGCCGGATGGAAGGCGGTCCTTGCGCCGCGTGCGGTCGTGCGGCATCTCTATTCCAGGACCGGCGGCGCATATTCCACTTTCAAAGCATATCAGCTCGAACGGAACCACGTCTGGGTCCTTCTTAAAAATTTTCCGCTCACCTTCATTCTTGTTTCCCCCTTCTATACATTCTGGAGATACTGCATCCAGTGGTACGGTATATTGTCGGGAAAAGGAAGCGTTGCGAGGATCGCGGAAGAGACATCTAAATCAGAACTGATCATGATAGTTCTGAGGGCTTATTCCGGCGCATTGGCCGGAATGCCCCGGATGCTGAAGAAACGGCGGCAGATCTGGAAATCCCGCCGCATGGCCGCGGCGGAATATCGCAGGCTTCTTAAAAAATACCGCATAGCCGCCGGCGAGCTGATGCTGAGGGACTGAATGAAGACCCTGGTCGTAGTCCCCGCGTACAATGAGGAAGGCGCCATTGAAGGAGTGGTCAAGGACCTCAGGGACCACTTTCCGGAAGGCGCGATCCTGGTAGTGAACGACGGATCGAAGGACCGCACCTCCGAAGTCGCCCGTTCCCTGGGTGCCTCAGTAATAGACCTCCCCTATAATGTCGGAATAGGAGGCGCCATCCAAACGGGGTTTCTGTTCGCGCTGACGGAAGGTTACGACACCGTCATCCAGTTCGACGGAGACGGACAGCACAACGCCGAAGAGATTCCGAAAATCCTGGGACCCCATCTTGACGGCAGGGCCGACCTCGTCGTCGGCTCACGTTTCCTTCATGAAAACGGGTTCACTTCTTCCGTTCCGAGGAGACTGGGCTCCAGGATTCTCTCGTTTATCGTCTCGACCCTTGTGGGTAAAAGGATCACGGACACGACATCGGGATTCAGGGTTTACGGAAGGAAGGCCCTGGGCTTTTTCGTCTCTTTCTATCCCGAGGACTATCCCGAGGTGGAGACGCTGATCCTGGCCCACAAGAAGGGGCTGAGGATCGAGGAGGTCCCCGCAAGGATGGGCCCCCGAATGACGGGGAAGTCTTCCATCACTCTTCCGAAGGCTGTCTATTACATGATAAAGGTCGTCCTTGCAATCTCGATCGATTTGCTCAAAAAAATAGATTAGGATAGAATATTTTATGGGTATCGTCCAGATTGTCTCGATCATCGGCAGCCTTGGGATATTCCTGACCGTCATTGAACTGATACGGCGAAACTATCTGAAAGAGCGGTACAGCCTGATCTGGCTCGCCGCGTCTTTCCTGCTGATCCTTTTTTCCGTCTGGAGGAACCTTCTCCATTTTATCGCCAGGACCTTCGGCATTTTCTATCCGCCCTCTTTCCTCTTCCTGCTCGCAATTGCATTTCTCATCCTTCTGCTTCTTCATTTTTCGACGATCATCTCATCTCTCAGCGAGAAAAACACACGGCTCGCGCAGGAACTGGGAGTCATCAAGTCAAGGCTCGGCAGACTGGAAGAAAAAGAGGAAATCCGGGAACAAAAGCCCGGCCTGTGATGTTCGAGGCATAAGGTTTGAGGTATGAGGCAGGAGTTTTTGACCTATAGCCTATCGCCTAAGGCCTGTTTTATTTGCTTGTCAGCTTGCAAGCTTGTCAGCTGTATTGATTGAGGCATGAGGTTAGAGATCTGAGGCTGTTGTTCGCCTATTGCCATCCTTCGTGCCGGCAAGCTGACAGGCCTACAAGCCGGCAAGCCCACGACCGACGGACTTTACTGAACTTTGAAATGAAAGTTAATTGCCATTGTAACCTTTTTTTTGTGTTTGAGCATGTCAGCCTGTCAGCGTGTTAGCCTGCCGGCCACATTGTTTGAGGCCTGAGGTTAGAGGTCTGAGGTTTGAGGACTGAGGCAGGTGTTTTTGCCTATCGCCGATGGCCTATTGCCTACTTGCCCGCCAGTCTTTTTGGAGGGTTGCCTGTTTTTATTAACTTTCTCCTACCTGCTATTTCTTAGACTCCTCCGTCTTTACCGGTACGGTCTCGATCCCGGCCCCGCCCTCTTTGCCCGCTTCTTTCCTTTGATAGGTGTACTGCTTGTGACAGCCCGGAGCACAACTGCCGCCGTTCTCCGTTTTCTTGAACTTCAAAGGAAGATTCCATTTGCCGAAGGGCACCTTTTCGTTAATAAGCTTCGGCAAGTCCCCCCCGTGAATCGCATGACAGGCCTCGCAGTTTCTGCCTTTCTCCGGCCTGTTCACATGCAGATAATGCAGGTTTCTGTTCCCGTCCCTGAAGCCCGTGGCAAAGGAGGTATCGGGAAAACGGAGCAGGTCCCTGTTATGACAGGAAAAGCACAAGACATATTCTTTTTCGCTGTAAGGCACATAAAAATCGGTAGAGAACTCGTTCGCGAGGAGTTTCTCATAGGGCGACCCATGCGGGTTATGGCACGGCGTGCATTGTCCGTCCCTGATCGGACCATGAAGAACTGTCATATTCTTTTTGATGAAATCTTTGTGGCAGTCCAGGCAGAGATCTTTACCCTTTTGCGGCAGAAGTTTCTCATTATTGCTCGCATGTGGAGAATGGCATGAGGCGCATGACTTCTCGGTCATAATGGGGGGATGGATGGATTTTGCCTTTGCGATCGTTTCCTCAATATTCGGATGGCACTGAAAACACAGCTTCTCGCCTTCGGCTGAGAGAAGCTTCTTAAATTCGGCGCCGTGAGGACTATGGCAGGAAGTGCAACCGCTATAGACCGCGGGGTGTACGACTTTCTTCTTCATCTCTTCGCTCATGTCCACGTGACAGTTGAAACAAAGTTCGGGACCTGCCGCCACGACGAGCGAGTCGTTATCCGATTCATGCGGGTTGTGGCAGACCACACAATCCCCGGTAGAAGCCGGGCCGTGCACATACTTGTGTTCGACCTTATCCGGATGGCACATCTGGCAAAGGGACGAAGCGGGCTGGACAAGGAGCTTGGGCTGTGCAGATTCATGAGGGTTGTGGCAGGTGGTGCACATGCCGTCCTTCACGGGCGGGTGCACATGGGGTTTCTGCCCGAAGGCCGCGTGGCACATATAGCAGAGATCGGGTACCTGCTGCATAAGCTGAAAAGTCTTTTTGTTTTTCTGAGGATGGGGAGTTTCCGAAGCCATGTGGCAGCTCTCACAGGAATACGCGGCAGGATGGACCGTCTTGGCCTTGAGCATCTGCGCATGGCATTGCCCGGTCACACAGCCTTCCTGTGATGACGCTCGTGATTGCAGAGACAAAAGGCCCGCGACTGCGAGAAAAAAAACAACTCCGGCAAGATAAAATTTTTTGTAATTCATCCATAAATATTTTAACAAAACAGCGCGACAATTTAAAAGTTTCCGCATCAAGCTCGCGACAGCCATAGGCAACAACAGCTTACAAGCTAACACGCTGACAGGCTGGCATGCTCAAACACAAAAAAAAGGTCACAGATGAATGGCAATTAACTTTCATTTCAAAGTTCTGTAAAGTCCGACGGTATTTGGCTTGTCGGCTTGTAAGCTTGTCAGCTTGCCGTCACGAAGGATGGCAATAGGCGAACAACAGCCTCAGACCTCAAACCTCATGCCTCTGACGCAGCAGGCTAACACGCTGACGGGCTGGCATGCAATTTAACCAGGCCAAAGGCGATGGGCTATAGGTCATAGGCAACAACCTCAGACCTCAAACCTCATACCTCGTACCTCTGGCGCCGCAGGCGGGCATTCTTGACTTTTTTCGTTTCCGCAGATCATACTGTAAGCAGTTACTTACATTCGGGTCCTGATGTAGGTTTTACCCGGGACTAAAAGGTGGTACATTTGCT
>JBECKU010000052.1:0-4848 GCA_040235385.1 Candidatus Sulfobium sp.
ATGTGGGGGTCATAACCTTCGCAGCGATCTTTTTTGTAGTACTCGGGGGAAAGTCTTTCGAGAGAAAGGGGTAGACAAGGAGATTCCCGGATGAGCGATATCCCTAAGTTTGAGAACAGAGAGGAATACGAAAAATGGAAGGCCCGAAGACTCAAAGAATTATGGGCCATAGAACTGAGTAAAAAACCTCCTGAGAAGGAAACCGAGCCCGGCGGTGGCGGGGGAGGCCTGGAAGAACCACCCGGAAAAGCCCCGCGTCATGCCGATGAATTGCCGGAAATCGGGGACCTCTTTCGGAAGTCATGGGAGATCTATAAGAGGCGGGGAGGGGTGCTCGTAGGGCTCTATCTTCTTTCGATCCTTTTCTTTGCCTTTTCGACTGGGATTTTTATCGGAGCCGCGTTTGTGTTTTCCCGTTTTTTCCCGGGTGTCAGGGAGGCCGTTCTCGCAGTCGGCGGATTATTGGGGGCGACTCTGGGGTCTATAGTTTTCTTCTGGGGTCTGGCTGCGCTTGTCTATGCGGTTACGGATGAGGATCTCGGCGTGAGAGACGCTCTGGATCGCGGCGGGGCGCGAATATGGTCTTTCCTATGGTTTTATTCTATCGCCGGTTTTATCGTCACAGGAGGGTTCCTGCTTTTTATAATCCCCGGGATCATATTCTTGACGTGGTTTGCTTTTGGTCAGTTTGTCCTTGCCTGCGAGGACATTCGCGGGATGAGCGCAATGCTCAAGAGTAAAGAATATGTTAAGGAAAGATGGTTCGATGTGTTTCTCAGACTTTTTCTCGTCTGGCTGGTTTCGGTGGGGGTCGGCATGATTCCGCTAATCGGACCGCTTCTGTCCCTCCTTTTCATGCCCTACATGCTGGTTTTTACTTATCTTTTATATCAGGATCTCCGGACTTTGAAGGGCGACCCCGTTTATCCCGAGTCAGCTAAAGAGAAGTTCAAATGGCTGGGCGCGGCAACCCTGGGCTATATCTTCTTCCCGCTTATGCTTATTTCTATGCTGGGTGCGTCGCTTGCGGTTCTGTGTTATTCTCTTAGAACGTTGGTCGTGCAGTAGCCCCGATATTTCTTACTCGACTTCCCGGAGGTTCCCAAAGGCGGCGGTGACGACTTCGGGGAGGGCCGGATGAATATGCATGCCCCTGGCGAGGGCCCATATATCGAGGTCGTTTGCCTTTGCGAGGATAACTTCCTGGATCAGAATGGAAGCGTGGGGGCCGATAATATGAAACCCGAGGATCTTGCCCGAATCTCTTTTTACGACTGCTTTGGCAAAACCGCTTTCTTCCCTCATGGCTTCCCCCCGGGCCACATCGTAGTATCTTGCCCTGCCCACGAGCAGTTCGTGCAGGCGGTGGTGTTTTCTTGACTCTGACTCGGTGAGTCCGACCGAAGCGATCTCAGGCCAGGTGAATACGGCATGAGGCGCTGTAGTATAATCAAGCTTGTCTTTCGCATCATGGGCTGCATTATGCCATACAAGTGAAGCAGCCCTGTTTGCGACATGCCTGAACATCTTCTTTCCGATTGCATCCCCGAACGCCCAGATGTTCTTCTTGTTAGTTTCGAAGTATTCGTTTACTTTTATATAATTCCTCTCGTCTGTTTCGACGCCTGTATTTTCAACTTTCAGCAGGTCGGCATTGGACTTCCTGCCCGCTGCGATCAGGATTTTTTCGGCGGTCAGGTCTGTTTCTTCCCCTGTGTCTGTATCCCTGCCCGATACGGAGTATCCGGAGGTCTGCTTTTTTACGGCGAAAGCTTCCATGCCGGTGAAGACGCGGAGGCGCTTCTCCATCTCTTTCTTAAGCAGTTCCGATATCTCCGGTTCTTCGTCCGGCACGAGGTTGTCGCTGCGCTGCACAAGTGTCACCTTGCTGCCCATCGCTGCAAAAAAATGAGCGTACTCGGCTGCTATGTAACCGCCACCGATGATTATTATGCTTTCGGGTCTTTCTTTCATTTCCAGCACGCTCTCGTTCGTTAGGTACTCCACGGAACCGATGCCATCCATGAAAGGGATCAGGGGCCTTGCTCCCGAAGCCAGAAAGATCTTTCTGCCCTTTATCCGTTCTCCTTTGATTTCTATGACGTAGTCCTTGACGAACTGTCCTTCTCCCTCGTAGAAATCGAGAGCATCGGACAATTGAATACCATCTCTCACATGCTGGTTTCCGCTGCTGACCGTCTCCCTCATCCGCTTCATTATCGAAGCGAAATTGATATCCGTGATCTCGGCCCGCACTCCGAGTTTTTCAGAATCCCTGATTTCAGCAATTCTGTCAGCAGGATAAATCAGCATCTTTGAAGGGATGCAGCCAAGATTCAGGCAGGTCCCGCCGAGGGGTCCCCTGTCGACAAGGGCCACGTCGAGTCCGTGAGCGATGGCGTTTTCGACCACGAGAAGTCCTGCCCCGGAACCGACGACTATAACATCATATTCTTTCATGAACCTGCTCCCTGGGTGTGAAATGGTCCTTCAATAAAAAGGTTAGCATAACGACGGGAAACTTCAATGACAGGCGGGCGAGCGGCTTTATACAGGCCTACAACACTCCAATTCGCTTCATTTCCCAGAAACATTTGGCGGTAGCATTGATATCGACGGCGGCGTTGTGGGATTCTTCGATTCCGGTCTCGAACAATTTGTAATACAGTTCAGAGAGCTTGGGCCATTTGGGGCCGTAAGGACCATCCAGGGCGCAGTAGGCAGTTGAACTTATCATTGTGCATATTTTCATCTTATGCGGGATGCCGTTTGTCATTTTTGACCTCAGAAATTCAGCGCCCACGATTTTTTCATCGAACCTCATATTATGGGCCACCAGACATTCCGCCTGATCGACCAGTTCTGAGAAGTCCTTCAGCACGGTGAGGAGGTCCTCCCCTTCTCTCTGTGCTTTTTCAGTTGAAATGCCGTGAATACGGGACGCATCCGGCGGAATCGAAAACCCATCGGGTTTTATGATGAAGTCTTTCCCGGTTAGTTTATTTCCGCTTTTGTCGTAGAACAGCCATGCAATTTGAACGAGCCTGGGCCAGTTATCGAGGTCGGCTTCGGGGGCCTTCCAGTTCCGGGGAAGCCCCGTCGTTTCGGTATCGAAAAACAGATACATTTATCCCCCCCTAATGTTTGCGGGAATTTTACACCGTCAGGAAACTTCACCGCAAGCAGCAGTATGAATATCAAAATCCCGGTTAAGCAGGTTATTTTATGTAGTAACCTGAAACCCTCCACCGGCCATCTTTGTCGAGCATGGGCGTAACAGTCTCGACGGCAGATTTCTTATTCTGAAAAGAGGTGTCAAACCGGATAACAACATACTCGCCATCTGGCGCACCGGGCATGGTCGTCAGGTATGTCGCGTCTTTAACTTTTCTTGAAATAATTTTACCGAGAGGTTGCCGAACGGCTTGGAGCGATTGCGCCCATTGTTCCCGACTGACCGCGGATTTGAAATAGTCCGCCGCTTCTTTCCAGCTTTCCGCATAATTACCTTCATCAATCATGGTCAGCCATTTCTCCGCCGCAGCAACAGCAGCTTTCTCTCTGCCGGAATCGGCACCTATCGAGAATCCCGCTGTCAGCACTATAACGATCGCAATCCCGACCGCGATATTCTTTGCCATTCTGATCATCTCCTTTCCTCTTGCTGCCGGTATGATACCTCAGGCTTGCAGTTCTTGTGAAATAACTTGGCTGCTCATATCGAAAGTTCCGGGAAAGTGCAGCAACCGCTTCGGCTGCGCGGACCCAGTGACGCCAGATTCAAAGCACAAAATATGAGCAATACGAGGCGACTGCCCAGCAGATAAGAAGTGAAGACACCGCTGCGGCGATATATCTATTTCTCGTGATAACGTCCAGACCGGTCATGCATAGAATTGCATAACATGGGGCAAGGCCGATGGTATAAGTTGCCTTTGCGGTGCTGTAAATCGGCAAAGTGGCATAGAGATACAGCAATGCTGAAAAATACAATGCAACGCTGTAGGTGGAGAATATTTGTCCAGGCTTTGCCGTCTTCGGTCTGCCAAACGCCATTATCAGTCCAAGCAGAATCCCTGCGGTCGGAAGGATGGAAAGAAAAGCACCTGAGATCATAAAATTATAATTCCAGGGAGGGCGAAATTTGTAAGAAATAGTTGAACCGATTGTCCCGTCAAGCCAGAAACTGGAGTAGAGAGCGTCCCAGAAACCGTTGGTTGTCGACAAAACGGGATGTTTCAGAGACTTTCCGAAGGACAAAAAATCAGACATCGTCCTGTAGCCCGGGTCTTGCCACCAGAGGTACGCATCCCAACCGCCGACAAACGGCCTGCCGAGTTCGATCCAGTTTCTGATGTAATACCAGCCTGCAACGGCCGTGACAACCCCTAGAAATAGGAACATACCGTTTATGATGCGCCCCAACGGCACCCCTTTCCTCAGCATTGAGTGGAGCAGCAAAAGCATAACTGGCGGGACAAGCAACAAAGCGGTAATCTTAGTCAAAAGGGCGAGTCCGAGCAGAGTCCCTAACGCCATCAGCTTTTGCCTTGAAAGAAGGCCTGTTTCGGAGTCAAGTAAGCCCAGTGCCATGACGATTACCGCTGAGGACAGGACTCCTGATAAAGGCTCATTTCCCACAAACTGTGAAAGGTAGAGGTTCATGGGCAGGAGGCCACCGAGCATTGTCCCCAGCGCACGCAGATCATCCCGTCCGGGGAAGACATATCCCATTGCACGATAGGTCAGTTCAACCTGCATGGCACCGCAGAAAAGAGGGATAATACGCAGGGCTATCTGCATGTTTTCAGCATTAAATAGTGGTGCGAGCGCAAGCTGCAACACAGC
>JBECKU010000150.1:0-3127 GCA_040235385.1 Candidatus Sulfobium sp.
ATCGAGCGGATCCTCCTCGGTATTGCATTTTACCTGTATCGTCGCGCCGTTATTGTCACAGCCGTCTCTGTCGATGATATCGAAAGAATCGCCGCATTCAAAATAGATCTTCGCGCCCGCAGGCTCCTGTGAGGTCCAGGTGGGCTCTGTGTCATCGACGAACACCGTCTGATCATCGGGGTTTGGACCTTCGTTACAGACCAGCTCAGCCGGTCCTCCCACGTTCTTGAGCGGGATCATGATGGCACCGCCGTTGCCATTGTCACCGCCGATGCAGCCGTCATTGCCGCGTTTGTTGGGGTGGCCTATGATATTGAACTGTTCGTGAGGCCCGCTGAGTTTGGTGCCGTCCGATGCGGTTAATGCAAATGAGGAACCATAGCCTATTGCGAGGACCAATGCTAAAACCAAACTGAAGACTATTGTCTTTTTCATTCTTCTTTTTTTCCCTCCCTTTTTGTAGTGATGTGTCAAATGATCGATATTTTCTTCCCTCTATCAGATATAAGCGTCAGGCTCAAGGAAATGCCGAAAAAATGATGCCCTCCTCGCCGAAGTCAGGCTCTCAAGGCAAATAAGCGTGTCGCCAATTGAATCATCTCAAGCCTTTAAACGCTCCGCCCGACTCGAACTTCCAGGGAACCCAACGCAGTAAGAATTGGTAAGAAGATCTTCTTTATGGAAGATTAAATTTAATCTCAAAATCAGTTTAGAGAGTGTTAAAGCGGATGTCAAATTAAATAAAGTTAACAATAAGATCATATTTTAAAGAGGGTTCTGACATGATTTTCTTCTAAATGCGAGTGGTAGCACGGGATTGCAATGTGCTTCCCGTTCTAATGTATTCGAGACGGCTCCTGATGTATCGGATTTGGCACACTTATTTGTGAGGGGTCCTGTTTTCTGATAAGCTTTATGGTATGAGTTGACCGGCTCTTGAAGCCATTCAAAAGGTTCTTTACATCCTACTTGCAGTAGAATAGTACTTTTAATGGAGCGGGTTTGAAAGATTTCGACGGAAGAAAAAGAGTAGTCATAGAGTCCGTAAGCCCTGAGATCGATTCAGGACTTTTTGCTGTAAAGCGGGTTATCGGAGAGGAAGTGGTCGTTCGGGCGGATGTCTTTGTGGACGGCCACGACGAGGTATCCGCATTTCTTCTTTGCCGCAAGGCAGGAGAAAAAAAATGGAAAGAATCTCCGATGACGGCGCTTGCGAACGACAGATGGGAGGGGTCTTTTGCGGTACATGAGGCCGGTCTCCATTATTACACGGTCATGGGAAGGGTCGACCACTTTCGCACATGGCAAAAAGACCTAGAGAAGAAATTCGGGGCCGGCCAGAACTTATCAGTTGCCCTGATGACAGGTTCCCAGATCGTCGACAAGGCCTCGCGAAGGGCCGAAGGGGAAGACGCCGTGCGATTGGCAGAGTATTCCCGCAACCTGGCGGCGGAAAGAAATCAGGAGAAGGCGTATTCGGTTGCACTTGGTGAAGAACTCTCACGTCTCATGGAGGATTATCCTTTAAGGGATTATGACTCTTTCTATATAAGAGACCTGCCCCTGATCGTGGACAGGGAGAAGGCCCTCTTCAGCACCTGGTATGAGCTTTTCCCGCGCTCAACTTCATCCAATCCCAACAGTCACGGCACTTTCAAAGATTGCGGGCGGCTCCTTCCGGAGATCGCCCGGATGGGGTTCGACGTGCTCTATTTTCCTCCCATCCATCCGATCGGACGGACCAACAGAAAAGGAAAGAATAATTCTCCTGTTTCCGATCCTCATTCACCGGGAAGCCCGTGGGCTATCGGTGCTGAAGAAGGTGGACACAAATCCGTTCACCCGGCGCTCGGGACCATGGAAGATTTTAAAGAGTTGGTCCGGCTGGCGGCTGAGGCCGGGCTCGAGGTAGCCCTGGACATCGCATTTCAGTGTTCTCCCGACCATCCTTATGTAAGAGAGCATCCGGAATGGTTCAACTGGAGACCCGACGGAACGATCCAGTTTGCGGAAAATCCCCCGAAGAAATACGAAGACATCGTCCCGTTTGACTTTGAATGCGCAGAGTGGCGGGCGCTTTGGGAAGAATTAAAGAGCGTCGTTTTCTTCTGGATTGAAAAAGGGGTGCGTATATTCAGAGTGGACAACCCCCATACGAAGCCCTTTCCTTTCTGGGATTGGCTTATCCCGGAGGTAAAGAAGGTCCAGCCCGGTGTTATTTTCCTCGCGGAGGCCTTTACCCGGCCGAAAGTCATGTACCGGCTGGCAATAGGCGGTTTCACACAGTCATATACCTACTTCACCTGGAGGACCACCAAACAGGAGATAACAGGCTATCTGGAAGAACTCACCATGAGCAGGGCGAGGGAATTTTTCCGGCCCAATTTCTGGCCGAACACGCCCGATATTCTTCATGAATATCTTCAGTACGGCGAAAGGCCGGCCTTCATGGTGAGGCTTGTTCTCGCCGCTACTCTCTCTTCGAATTACGGGATTTACGGCCCGGCCTTCGAGGTGATGGCCGGAGAGGCCTTCCCCGGCAGAGAAGAGTATATGGATTCAGAGAAATATGAAATACGAAACTGGGAAAGGAAAAAGCCGGGGAACCTGAACGATTTTATCGCGAGGGTCAACAAAATAAGGAGAGAAAACCCTGCGCTCCATTCGACATGGAACGTCCGTTTCTTCGATACGGATAACGAACATATTCTGTTTTATGTGAAGTCTACACCGGATTTTTCGAATGTTCTTTTTGTCGTGGTCAACCTGGACCCGTTCCACAAGCAGTCCGGACGGGTGAGGGTACCTCTGCACCACCTCGGCATTTCCGCCGGGAGTCCCTATCTCGTTCAAGATCTGCTTAGCGATGACAAGTTTATCTGGCAAGGTGAATGGAATTACGTTGAACTGGACCCCGGGCTTCTCCCTGCTTATATATTCAGGGTAAAGAGCCGTCTGCGTCGTGAACAGGACTTTGACTATTTTATGTAAACTCTAAAGCTCAAAAAGAAGGCGGACATGCTGCAAGAGGCCGTAAAGTCAGCATGATTTTGATTATGACCAAAGTTGCCACAGACATGGCTGTTGGCGATTTTTCAAAAGGGGATGGCCGGCCGGATCCAAGGAC
>JBECKU010000349.1:0-6848 GCA_040235385.1 Candidatus Sulfobium sp.
TCTTATTTCTTTAAGGGTGTTTTGATTTTCATCATGACGCTATTGTTTGCATTGTCATTCATAGCTTTCACGGCAACTGCGGATCCTCGCCTCCTTTCTGAGAGATCTGTCGCTCTCTCAAATCTCATTACTCCTTTTCGGAACAGCCTTCCTCTGAGCCGAAAAAATTATCCGTAGGCATTCTTTTGATTATCTTCGATCATATAAATATTGGACATACTCCCCCTAATAGTTCTTATATTAAGATGAAACAACGATATTGTATATTGGACAAAGGTTGGATTTTTCAGACAATTAAGTACTTAAAAAATCTGACAAAGGGATAGAGATGAATACAAACTAAAGATTCATTTTTTATATTATTTACAATAGAAGTTATGTTCCTAATCTTTGTAACCGTTTATTTGGAGGGGTAATAGATGGTTGATAAGAACTGAAAACTGTTGTGGTGTAAATGACTGCAAACAAATGCTCAAATTCAGCCCGTCTCGATAAATGTTCCGAAAATGTCGCTGTCCAGGCCCTGGCCGTCTTCTCCTATCATTTTCCCGATTATGTCTACCAACACCTCTGGGGACCTGCTCCCCTTTCTCCAATCTTTATCTCTACCACTGTCCGCCCCTGAAGATGAGAATTTTGATGAACCTCCCCGGACTGCAGTTGTAATATAATTTTGACTCTCTGTCTAATCGCCCTGAAAGAACTGCGCGGGTTGCCCGACTTCACTGAACCTTCTGTCACCTACCCAGTTTCCTCTGTGTAATCAGATTCTCCGCATTTATGGATCGCCTCGATTGATCAAACAAATATGCGTCTAAAAAATTGCACCTTTAATTTAAACTCGTCTCCATCCCTTATCAAATTTATTTAATACTTAATTGTTTGAGAATAATAACTTTCGGCCAATAGACGGCCTGATCTTATCAGAGTAGTATTAAGAAATAAGGCGTGTACAATTCAGATTTCAGCGTTGGTAGAAGTAGATTTAAGCCTCAATCATGTGGATATTTTTTCTAAGACTTACCAAAAAAAAGGGGGAAACAATGAATAAGTTTAGAGCCATAACAGGTACACTGGCATTTTCCGCAATATTCCTTGTGATGCTATTTGCTCCAGCTTTATCTGAGGCTGTAGAGGCACTAGTGGAAGTCACAAAGACGGCCGAAACCTCATTCACGCGCACATTCAGCTGGACAGTCGACAAGTCCGTGACGCCCGAGACGTGGGACCTGTTCACCGGTGACAGCGGGACCTCCCGGTACATCGTCACTGCAGAGAAGACCGGTTTCACTGATGGCGACTGGGCGGTGAGCGGCTTGATCACTGTCAGTAACACAACGCCTTTCGATGCGAGCATTGATAGCGTAACTGACGAGGTGTCCGGCGGCATCATCGTCGCAGTCGACTGCGGCGTCTCATTTCCATACACGTTGCCGGCGGGAAGTTCACTGACGTGCACTTACAGTTCCCCTTTGCCGGACGGATCAGACCGCGTCAATACCGCTACCGTCACAACCAGCGACGGAGTAGCAGGTGACACCCACAGTACCGATGTAATCTTTGGCGAGCCGACCACGGTTGTAAACGATACGGTCACTGTCGTTGACACGAATGGACTCTCGTGGACCTTCGGCGACACCGGCTCTGTGTCATACGAGAGGACCTTTGCCTGCAGCGGCGACCAGGGCGCGCATTTTAACGTTGCGACGATCGTCGAGACCGGGCAGTCCGATGACGCTTCGGTGACGGTCAACTGCTACGAGTTACAAGTAACAAAAGACGTTACGGCCTCCAGCTCGCGCCAGTGGTATTGGACGATTGACAAGTCGGCCGATCAGACAGACCTCGTGCTCGGAGAGGGTCAGTTGTCCGACGTGAATTATGAGGTCACGCTGGACGCTTCGGCACAGGACAGCGGCTGGGCGCTCAACGGTCAGATATTCATAAACAACAGCAACCCTTCCCGCAATGCATCATTGATAGCCGTGTCTGATCTGGTCTCACCGGATATTGCGGCGACGGTGAACTGTCCGTCACTCACTGTTCCCTCCGGAGGGTCGCTGACATGTTCATACTCTTCAGACTTGCCGGACGCTGCAGAACGCACCAATACCGCCACCGCGACGCTCCAAAATATCAGCTACGACAGCGGCGGTTCGGGAACACCGACAGGCACAACTGATTTTTCAGGATCTGCGCCGGTCACTTTCCCCGCACCTATTGAGACTGACGCGTGTATCGACGTCAGCGATACAAATGCGGGCTTTCTCGGTACCGTGTGCGCCAACGCAAGTCCGGCAACATTCAGTTACGGCCTGTCGTTTGGGGCACACCCGGATGCCGACATCCAGCTTTTATGTGGCGACAGCAACAGCCATACGAATACCGCATCCTTCGTGACTGGCGACACCGGTACGACCGGCAGCGATGACTGGACCGTCAACGCACTTGCGGCCTGCAAGGTCTGCCGCTCAGCCGGATTCTGGGGAACCCATGCAGGGGAGGAATGTCCGAAGAAGAAACTTGACTGCGGCAGCCAGAACATTACCCAGGCTGTAATCAGGGATGAATGTGATGAGTCGTGCCTTGAGATCTGCGGCGAAAGTATTACGAATACGGATCTTGACAGCGGCAACTCTGCCCTGGAAGCGATGTGTATAAGCCCTGCAGGGGGCCAGAGACTGCAGCTTGCAAGCCAGCTTACCGCAATGTCTCTCAACTGCTGCGCGAGCGTTCACGAAGGCGATTGTGAAGGGCTGGATGTCTGGAGCTACCTGTTTGCTTTCTGCAACTCGGTCTGCTCGCTCAATCTGTCCGATTCATTTAGCTACTGTACACAGGCCCTGGACTGCCTCAACAAGGGCGGCAATCCCATCACCTTGTCCGAGGATCCGTTGACGGTGTTCTGTCAGACAGGAACATGTCTGCCTGTCGACAGTATTATCCCCACGAACAATAATACCTTTACTCTCGCATGCAACGAGGAGATTGCTTGTGGGCTGGTCGCTCCGGGTATCGTGGACGGACCAGACCCAGTCGGGATAGTGTGCCGACCGATTGAAGAGATCTGCACAGAGTGCGTGCCGTTTGAAGAAACCTGTCACACGCAGCTGTTTGGCATCTGCGATGATGGATCCATCTGTACGGAAGTGAACACCATGGGCAGATGCGCCAACGGAGTCTCGTGCGATGCTGAAAATCCTTGTGCGGACTTCTCAGAGTGTCAGCCTATCTGCGACAGCGATGGTTCCGTCTGCAAATCTGGCCCTGCGGGAAGCACAGATGCATGCACCAAAGCAATAGGAGACGGCAGGGGCAAGAAAGGCGATAACGACTGCGCGATTCTCCCCAAGGCGTCAAGTGATGAATGCTCCAAGTTCAATCAGGGAGAGGAATGTTGTGGAAGCGACGACGAGGCTGTCTGCGAAGCATGCGAACATGACCTGTGTGAGACCGATGTCGGACTGGATCTGTTCTGTGATCCCTGTGTGACCGCCGTTTGTCTTGAAGATCCATTCTGCTGCGACGACGAAACAGGACAATGGGACAGCAAGTGCGTCAATGAGGCCGTGGAGATCTGTGGTATCTCATGTTTCCATCCTGCAATCGATATTGAAAAGGCCACGAATGGGGAAGATGCCGATGATCCCCCCGGACCTTCCATTGCAGTTGGAGACCCGGTTCTTTGGACATATTTCGTGACAAATACAGGTGATGTAGCGTTGTCTTCAATCGCTGTCGTTGATGACCAGGGAGTAGCTGTCTCATGTCCGAAGACCGCTCTGGCTTCGGGTGAATCAATGACTTGCACTGCATCCGGTACAGCAGTTTCAGGGCAGTATGCGAATGTCGGTACTGCGTCCGCGATGGACCCATCCGGCACCGCAGTTGAGGATTCGGATCCGAGTCATTACTTCGGCGAGGATATTCCGAATTGACCTTCGGGTACAGACGCGGAGCAAGATTTTGAAGTGCCCGGTTTACAGTTGAGGACGGCAGTAGTGATTACATAGTCACTGCAGCAGTTGTCACATATTCCCGCTTGACTGTCCGCGCCTTAGGGGTAGCAGCTCCTTTAAGAAAGGGGGTGATTAAAACGGGGTGAAGGGAGGTAAGAAGGCCATTTTTATTCTCTCCCTACCAACACCTCTGGGGACCTGATCCCCTTTCGCCGTTCTTTACTGCGACGAGCCGAGCTCCCCTGAAGACCAGTATTTTTATGAACCTGCCCTGGCCGCAATTGTAATACAATTTTTCAACCCTCTGCCTGACCGCTCTGAAAGAACTGCCCGGTTTTTCCGGTCTTACCGAGCCTTCGGTGACCTCCTCGGTTTCCTCGGTATAATCAGGTTCTCCGCACTTATAGATTACCTCGAACTTCGAGTCCCCTTCACAAGCGAGTTCGGTATAGCCCGTACCCGTCTGCGACAGGCAGCTCATGCAAGCTCCCTCGGCCTTCCTGATGCAGAAACCAGTCATAAAAAACAGAAAAAGAAAAACAACTGCTGTAGATCTCAGAAAAATGACATTTCGGATACGAATTGTATATGTGCGGGTAAATGGAGAGATATTTATGATCAATGGAAAATCCATACCTAAGTCTACCATATTCGAGAATGCCCCAAAAGGGACTTTAAATAAACAGACACGGGCACTCTTTAAAGGCAGGGTAGTAACTATCTTATATACGCTTCCGTCACATATCTCCGCATCATGCGGTGGCTGTTGAAGTAATATGCGTTTTTCCCGATGGCGTTCTGCATCATCCTGATCCAGGTATGCTTGTCGTGGAGGTACAGAGGCAATATGATATTCTCCAGTTTATGATACAGGTCTTCGGAATCGCGGATGTCCGCGTCGTATCCGGGTGCAAGCTCATTCGGCGGGGGTCCGATGGACCATCCTGTATAGCCTTCGATATGCCCCTCGATCCACCATCCGTCAAGGACGCTGAAATTCATTACCCCGTTATGAGCAGCCTTCATGCCGCTGGTACCCGATGCCTCAAGGGGTCTCAAAGGGGTATTCAGCCAGATATCCACGCCCGAGACGATCTTTAATGCGGTTTTCATGTTGTAATTCTTCAGATAAACGATCTTTATCCTGTCCTTCAATCGCTCCATATACCCAAAAATATTTTGCATGACCTTCTTACCCGGTTCGTCCTTTGGATGCGCCTTGCCTGCATATACGAGCTGAATTGTTCCGGTGCCTATCCGCGCCAGCCGTTCTATGTCCCTGAAAAGGAGATCCGCCCTCTTGTATGCCGTCGTCCTTCTCGCAAAGCCTATCGTCAATATATCTGTGGACATCTCGACCCCGGTCGACTCGCGTATGTAATCCAGTAGTATCTTTTTTGCTTCGATATGCGCTTTCCAGAGCCTCTCATCCGGCACCCTCCCGATCCTTACAAAAAGCTCCGGTTCGTTTGCCCAGCCCGGCAAGTATTCATCGTATAATTTTTTGAAGCTCTCGCAGGTCCAGGTAAAGGAATGAACGCCGTTGGTGATGGAATGGATCATATACCCGGGAAACATGCTCTGGGAGACCTGCCCGTGTTTTTTTGCCACGCCGTTGATGTAGCGGCTTAGATTAAGAGCCAGCAACGTCATGTTGAGATTATCTTCTCCCGCGAGCTCCTTCAGAACGGGGAGGGGTATGATCTCTCCCATGACCCGGGTAACGAGTTCATAGGGGAATTTGTCATGGCCCGCTTCCACGGGGGTGTGGGTCGTGAATACACAGAGGTTCTTCACCCTGGATTTGTCCCAGATATTATTCTCGTCCCAGACATACTCTATGGGTCTCTTAAAACGGTTCAACAGCTCCAGCGTAAGGAAACTCGCGTGTCCTTCGTTCATGTGATATTTTCTGATCTCGAACCCGATCTCATGAAGCATTCTCACCCCGCCCACTCCGAGCACGATCTCCTGCTTGAGGCGGTAAACATTGTCGCCACCGTAGAGGCTTGCCGTAATTTCTCTGTCTTCAGCCGTATTGGCCGGAAGGTCCGTATCGAGCAAGAAAACGGGCACGCTCCCGCCGGTGAGGCTTTTCACATAATATACCCAGGCTCTGACCGATACATCACGGTCCTCTATTTGAACGTTAATTGTGAAGGGAAGAAGCTCCATGAACCTTGATGGTTCCCATGCAGAGGGATACTCGATCTGTCTGCCGTTGCTGTCGATATCCTGTGTGAAATAGCCTTTCCTGCTGAGAAGAGAGACAGCCACCAGAGGGAGTTTAAGGTCTGCAGCCGATCTGATGGTATCGCCGGCAAGCACTCCGAGACCGCCGCTGTATGTCGGGATATCGTTATGGATACCGATCTCCATGGAAAAATAAGCGATCTGCGGCTCTTTCGTCAATTCAACAAGCTGATCTGCCTTCCCACTCATGGGCTTTATTGTAAGCTATTTAAGAGCAGGAAACAAATATAGTGAAGAGATGCGTATATAAGAAGGAACTCGGATCAAGATGCTAATCTCAGGTTTAATGCCGAAAATCTTATAAAATCTTGATTAAGCTCTTTATTTCTGATAATTTCTCCTGATTCGACATGAAAAGGCCCTTGCGCATAATTCGCCCAAGGGCCTCAAAAATTTCTTTCTGAATCCGGTTACTTCGTAACTTTCACTTCTTCCCGCTCCTCTACTTTTCCGAGACTGGAGATGGCATCGACCACATAGGCCAGGGCGGTGCCGAACACCGAACCCAGTACGAGACTGACCGCACCTACACAGAAGATACCCAGCATGATCCCGACCACCGTCAGCATCCTCACTATCGTGGTGGCCTCAACAGGGCCCCCCGCCAGGCTGCTCAAAAGTACCAGGGTCCCGTAG
>JBECKU010000351.1:0-3174 GCA_040235385.1 Candidatus Sulfobium sp.
AATTTTCATCGACGCTCCTTTCCGAGCCTGGGTCATAAAGTGCCTGAAAGAGAAAAATATCGCTGCCGCTTACATCTTCCTCAAGCCTGACGCAGGTCTCCGAATCCGAGAACTGGAAATCGATATCTCCGAGAAAGGGGATTACATGTCCATGGTCGTACTCGGAGTGAAGCTTCCCGTAATGCTCCGAGACGCTTTTGGCAAGATAAGTCCCCGAGCGGCAACTGGAGATTAGAAGTCTTCCCCTCGACGACTCCGTCCCCCGGTCCTGTTCCCCGGAGACATTCGCGGCGGTAAAGAAGTGTTTTGCGTCTTCCTTCGGAGTTCCACCCATACTCACTCAGTCCTTTCCTCTCCGGCAGAAGCGATAAGATCCTGCTTGAGTTCCCACAGCTTTTTAGTAAGCGATACGTGATAAATGTGGGGATTCATCAGCCTCTTTACTCCTGAATCCAACCTCTCCAGATCTGCTTTCCGTACTTTCCGCATTTCTTCGATCGTCGGAAGCTCATACACGAGAGAGCCTTCTTTCAGTATGTCTTCCAGCATCGGTTCGATCCCTGAAATATCTTCACTGCCGAGAGTTCTCGATTTCGACCGCTCCGTCGGATGACGAAAATCGACAATGTCCATATTCCGGGGGTCTTCGTCACTCACGCTGAGAAGGTCGGCTACAGCCTTATTGCGCTTGTCATAGATCCTCCATACGTGTTTGTATCCCGGGTTCAATGTCTTCTCGGGAGACTCCGAGATCTTGATCGCGGGTATCCATTCATCCTCACCTTTGACCGCCACGAGTTTATAGACCCCGTCGAGCGCGGATTTTCCCTGCGAAGTGATCAACCGGGTGCCCACACCATAGATAAGCCTCTTTATGAGATGGTCGGCGTCGACTCCATAGCGCGATGCCTCATCCTCGATCTGGGTGATGATCTGCCATATAACAAGTTCATCGAGTTCGTTCGACAGCACGATCTTGACCTCGGGAAATCCCGCGTCGTTCAGCATCTTCGCCGCGCGGATGCCGAGGTTCGCCAGGTCGCCGGAATCCAGTCTGACACCGAAGGGTTTGTGCCCTTTTTTCTTCAGTTCTTCGAATACTCTTATCGCATTGGGGATCCCGCTCTCCAGGGTGTTTATGGTATCAACCAGAAGCAGACACTCGTCGGGGTAGACTTCGGCATAGGCGCGGAAAGCACCGATCTCTCCTTCTCCCAGCGCCATGAACGCCTGGACCATACTGTGGGCATGGGTCCCCTTGGGAGGATAACCAAGGACGTGGGATACGCCGACGTTTGATGTGTAGTCGGCGCCCCCTATGAGCGCGGCCCTTGCGCCGGCATTGGCCCCTTTTTCATGTGCCCGGCGCATCCCGAATTCAAGCAACAGCCCTCCGCGTCCGGCCTCATGGACCCGTGCCGCCCGCGTGGCGATGAGTGTAGGGTAGTTCAGATGGTTGAGCAGGGGGGATTCGAGTATCTGTGCCATTGCAAAAGGTCCATGGACGACGGCGACAGGCACATTGGGATGGACCACCCTTCCTTCGGGCACGGCTCGCATGCTCATCGCTTCGAAATTTCCGTTCTTCCTCAACCAGCCGAGAAAATCATCCTGGAAAACGGGATTGCCGGCCGGATTTTTCTGCCCTTTCAGGAATTCGAGATCTTCGTCGCTGAACCGTGCTTCCTGCATCCAGTCCAGAAGCCACTCAAGACCGGCGTTTATACAATACCCCGCCTGATGGGGACCGAAATCGGGGTATTTTCTGAAGAAGAAGTCAAACTGCGCACCCCTTTCGTGGAGGCCCATCCTGTAATAGAGCTGGGACATGGTGAGCTGGTATTCATCCGTAAAAAGGATGCCTTCGGCAGTAAGCGCCTCGGATCTTTTCATTCTTCACACCTCCTGCTCATCTGTTTCCTTCCGTCACCATCTCCTGCAGTTTCAGGGCATCCCGGGCTGCATATCCCGCCTCATCGTTGTCGAAATAACAATAGACATCTTTCCCCTTCGATGCCCAGGCGGAAAAAGCACCGGCCCATCCTGAGAGAGTCCGGGCGTCGTACTGCCCCCGGTATTTCCCACCGGGGCCGTGCAAACGCACATACACAAAGCCGGCGGTTACCTCTTTCGGGGAGATCAACCCCTCCAGTTCATAAATGCAAAATGCCGCGCCGGACCCCGCCAGCAGGTCGTAGACGTCCTGGTCAAACCAGCTGGTATCCCTGAACTCAAATGCATATCGCTGATCACCGGGTAATGCTTCTAGAAAAGACCTGAGCCGTTCTGTATTCACGTTCCAATTGGGCGGCAGTTGAAAGAGCACGGGACCAAGCTTGTCCCCCAATGCGGCAACATTTTCCATGAACCTCACCACAGGCTGCTCCGGGTCTTTCAGCTTCTTCATATGGGTGATGTACCTGCTCGCCTTCACGGAAAAGATGAAATTCCCTGGAACGCTTTTACTCCAGTCCAGAAATGTTTTTTTATCCGGAAGCCGGTAGAATGAATTATTGATCTCCACAGTGTGAAACCTCCGGCCGTAAAATTCCAGGAAATCTTCAGGCTTCATATCCCCGGGATAGAAGGGTCCTTTCCAGTGGGCGTAATGCCACCCGGAAGTGCCGATATGTATTTTCCCGCGTTTTCTCATCAGTAAGTATCCTGTCGATCGATTCGAAACGGCACTATTTTTCCCCTGACATGCGCAAGGCTTCCCTTATCATCTGACTCGTATAACCCCATTCGTTATCGTACCAGCTCATTATCTCGACCATGTCTCCGTCAACAACCTCCGTCATGGACAGATCAACGAGCGAAGCCCGGCTGTCTCCTATGATGTCCGATGAGACGAGGGGTTCTTTGGTAACGCCCAAAATGCCCTTATATCTTTCGCTTTCCGATTCCTCAGTGAATATCCTATTCACCTCCTCCTTGCTAGTTTCAATGGAGGTAAGAAAGACCATGTCCGCGATGGACCCGGCCGCAATCGGGGCGCGGATGGCCACCCCGTCGAACTTCCCCTTGAACTCTGGGAGCACTTTCGTCGTGGCCGCGGCTGCACCCGTGGTAGTGGGGACGAGATTGGAGGCTCCTGCCCTTCCCCTTCTTACTTTTTTGTTAAATCCATCCACGATATTCTGGGAAGACGTATAGGCGTGTATGGTCGTCATC
>JBECKU010000021.1:0-10186 GCA_040235385.1 Candidatus Sulfobium sp.
GATCAGCGATGCATGTGTCCAGAACTGTTTGTCCTTCTCCGTCAGGTAATGGAACGAGAGCATCTCCAGAACGAAGGGGACAACGATGCAGAGAGAAGTCCCGTAGATCAGAATCTCGTCAAGTGGAAACTGGAGCACGCCCGCGACCTGCAAGATCTGCACAACGCCGTATGAGACGGCCGATGCGAATGCGACCAAACCACACCAGTATCCTACTTCACTAATTTTCATGACCATTGTACCTTGCAAATTATAGCAGGAATTATCGTTTATGGCAGCGGAGGGTGACATCCAAATCATATCCAGGAATACAATGTCGGGGTTTTCGAGCCGTTCTTCTCTAACAAGATCTCACCCAAGGGCTCGGGCTCTCCATTGCCAAAAAGATCATAGAGGATGAAGGAGGTGTGATAAAGCTTGACAGCGCAGAAGGTTCAGGCACTAGGGTGACTGTCCTTTTCCCTGATGTCGGGGCAGAAAGGTCATGATGTACCGGACCATTTCTCTTAAAACTGCATGTCCATCAAAGAATATCGGAGTTCAGTCGGTCAAAAAACAAAATCATTTTTTTCAAGCGAGAGACGTCCCATAGATTAGAATCTCGTCAATAGAGCGCCAAGTCGGATCAGGCTGTTAATATTCAAGGCCAGCGATCCTCTCAGTCCAAGCCTTAGCGTTTCTTCCTTTGATGATACTCATGTCCCATCCTTCCTGCGATGAGTTTCCGCAGTGGGATATAATCTATAGCTGCACAAACTGTTTTGGCGCAAGATTCGCCTGCATTCTCCATATTGAAGCCAGTCCGTCTTTAATGCTGTACACAGCAAGAGGATCATATCCTGCCTCCTCCACGAAAGGTTTCAGAAACTCCCGGTTTCGCACGATCTCCTTCTTCAGCTCAAGGTCCTCCACAAGCTCAACCGTACCGCTGACCCTTACCTGAATCAGATTTTCCTCACTTCCGTTGTTAAAAGAGAGCTCCACATGAGAGTTCGCAGTAAGTTGGCGGTGAAGGTCTCTCATTTTTCCGGTGTGAAACAGGATTTCTTTTTCATCGGCCCTGTACAGGAGCATACCTCGGACGCGAGGCTTGTCTCCGTCCAGAGTCGCAAGGTGGAAAACCGGATTGGTATTCAGAAAAACGATTATCTCGGCCCTGTTCATATCGATCTCCTCCATATAATTAAATATCAACTCCATTAATTATACGGGCGGTCAATATTTCGGGCTTTAGATATCCTGTGATCTTTTATAGAAATCCCGCTTTTCTTTATTGACTGTCTTAAAGTTCGATGGAGTGATTTTGTATTTCTTATAAAAACTTGCAGCAAGGTAGGCCGGGCTGCCAAACCCGCACTCAATGGCGATATCTGTAATCGACCTGTCCCCCGCAAGCAGGAGCTTTTTCACTCGCCGCATGCGCACCTCATTCAAATAGACCAGCGGCGTTTTCCCTGTCTCGGCCTTGAATACGTGTGAAAAATGAGAAGAAGACATGCAGGCGATCCCGGCCATTTCTTTTATAGTTATCTTCGTGTGCATCTGTGCATTGATATACTCTATGGCCCTGCCGATTTCGACCCGGCCCGAAATCCTGTCTTCTGGGGCTCCGACACCGAAGATACTCCTGATGATCGAATGGGAGATTTCCACGCCAATTCCATGCAAAACAGCTTCGCGGCCGGGAACAGAGTTATCTGCCTCTATCATGAATTTATTCAGAAGAGGAATCAGGTTGGAAGGTGTATCATGAAACTCCCCGTTGAAACGGATCTCCCTTTTCCCCGTGTAGAAAGAAATCTGCCGTTCAAAGAAGGACTTCCCGATCATGATTGCGATATAGCGGGGAGGGAAGTCTGAAGAGAGCTCCTGGTGGGCGATCCCGGGTGATAAAGAGAAGATCTTTCCGGGGCACGCAGTGATAATCCGGCCGTTGAGCTTCATGCTGGTCTGGTCATCGAAATGGAGGACGAACATATACGCCGGATGCGTATGCGCAGGGGTCAACGCGTAAAAGCAGGCGCCTCCTACCGGCATGAAGAGCCCTAATTCGTCAGTGACAAAAGAATCGACGTAGCGAAGCTGCTCACGCGTAACTTCGCCGACGAGTCTCCTGATGTTCTCTATATCCTCACTAACTGTTTTCATTCAAGTCAGTTGCCGGCGGCCTTGTAACGCCCTTATCATAACCTGCCGATTCCAGTTCTTTATGGTAAGGTGCCGTTCGTCATCTGGCTTTATTATAATAATTGGGCGATAAAAAAGTCGGCACTATATCAGATGAGAAGGCTGACACGAACGCAGCCAAACCGCATCAGTATCCTGCATCGCTAATCTTCATGTCCATGGTAACTTGCAAATTAGAGCAGGAATTCTCTTTTATGGCAGAGGCGTGTGATATCCAAAAATGTCCAGGAAAGCAATGTCGATTCGCCCTTGGCATCGCTCCTTCCTTAAAATGGTGCTTTTCCCGTCAAAAGCAGCATTCTAAGCAATAAAAAAGACTTTTTCTTAACAATAATCACGTCATTTCAAATAGCTGCCCGTTCGACCTGGCGGGGGCGGTAGATCTTGATTTTTTTAATCGGGACAAACGGAGTCGTAGAACTCAAACTGGCCGGCCTCGTTGATCCTGACTATCACGCCGCACTTAATGGGGTCGCCCCCGCCGGTAAAAATGAAATCGGGAGGATACGATGGCGATGCCTTTAGGATTGTTGAGTGCGGGTGAAAATTCTGGGAGAACTCCTGTTAAAGAATTCCCCCCCTTTTACCGGCGGCATTGATTCTTCGGAAAGACAAATGCGGCCAAGGCACTGCGGAGCGGCCGCTATCGACGGATACCGCCTCTTCGATTCGTCACCTGACCGTCAGGAAAACGATGTGGTTCAAATTGAGAACACCACCCTGCTCAAAGAAATATGCGTAGATGAGCTGGTCTCCTGAATCCATCCCCAGCGCACCAGGGGTGGTCGCCGGCACGATCGTATTTCCGGTGTAGGGAAACGGCGTGTAGCTGTTGATCGCGGTATCGAGGACATAAATTTCAGCGTCCGCAGCGTTCAGAAAATAAATTGGAGAGGATACGCCGTCGTCAATCAGCACGGCGGCAAGCCACTCCCTGCCCGGGTCCGCTGCCAGGTTTCGGGCGACGTTCAGGTTGATGGGCTCGTCGCCGCAAACGCGATATTCCCCCGGCAGATCTCCGACCGGTCTCACGTGGGAAACTCTGGCGACAAAGGCATCCGCATCCCCCGCGCGTGTCCCCTGATAAGCGTTGACCGCAGGGAAGGTGTTCGAAGAGTACGCAGCCCTTTGCCAATCCAAGGGCCTGAAACGTCCCGCAAACAACTGATAAGAAATCGCTTTTTAAGCTAATTAAATTTTAGCAGAAAGAATGCTGATTGCAAGATTTTTTTGTGCTTTTCGACTCTCCTGAAAATTCCAGGGGCTGACACTACAAAAATTTGCGGTTCGGCAGTTGCTTCTTCCTTAAAAGGCCCTGTGTTGCCTGTCAAAAACGCATTCTAAGGCTATGAAATGCCAGTTTTCGTAACAATTATCGAAGTATTTCAATAGGTCTCAGCGACTTTTAAGTCAGACTCATCCGCCTTGGCGAAGCCGCCCGTCCGTCAACCCGGGGACAGTCCCTATTCTACGCCTTTGCTTCGCGCCGTCCGTAAATAGGGACAGTCCCCTCGACGCGTCCTATTTGGCACCTGTCCGGTACTAATAACCCGACTTCGCTTCATAAAAAAGGCAAGTTGTGAAAACCTGCCTTTTTTAGAATCTATTTACTGGCGTTTGTTTCGGCTGCTTACATAGCGGAAACGTCCGGCCTGGGGTACAATCCCGCTGACTTGACAATACCCTCAATAGCGCTCTCCCACTCGATAGCCTGGATGTGAACACCCCTCACACCGGGGGTCTCGAGCACCTGATGGATGAGTTCTACCGTTATTTTAAGCCCTTCCGCCTCCTGAAGCTCCCTGGCCTTCTTCTTGTCGTCACCCGCAGCGGCCTTGGCTTTGGCCAAGCGGTCTATGAGTGCTTTCGGCACCGACACACCGGCAACGGACGAATCCATGTATTTCAGCATCATAGCGCTTCTCGGAACGATAATTCCGCCGAGGATGGCTGTACGCTCGTGAAGTCCCATGTTCCGTATCTTCTCCATCTGCGAACGGAACAGATCTATATCGTAGATGCCCTGGGTCTGAATGAAATCAGCCCCGGCGTTGACCTTCTTCCCGAGCCTGATAGGTCTGAAGTCGATAGGGTCTCCCATGGGTGTCCAGGCCGCGCCGATAAAGAATTTCGGGGCCACTTCCAGAGGGTCTCCGCCTTCCTGCTTACCCTCATCCCTCATCTTCTTGAGAATTCCAAGGAGCTGCGGAGTGTCTACATCATATACGTTTTTCGCGCCCGGATGTCCCTTAAGACGGCCGGCGGCGCTGAACTTCTGGTGGTCGCCGGCGATGCAGAGACAGTTTTTGAGACCGAGCGCAGCAGCCCCGAGCAGGTCGGCCTGTATGGCTATCCTGTTCCGGTCGCGGCAGGTCATCTGCATGACCGGCTCAAGTCCTTCCCTCAGAGCTATGGCTGCAGCGGCGATACTCGATATGCGCACAACTGCCGTCTGGCAGTCTGTCACGTTTGCCGCGTCACAGAAGCCCTTCAGCATCTTCGCCTTCTTTATGACTTCATGGGGATCGGCGCTCATGGGAGGTCCCAGTTCGGCCGTGACTGCCGGTGCGCCGCTTGCTATGACTCTTTCAAGGTTGCTTCCGCTCTTCATTATTTATTACCTCCCGCTGACTCCGCCTTCTTTTCTTCCTCTTCCTCATAGGCGCGGATATGTTCCAGCGATACTCTTCTGGGTCCGCCGTCGCGCGATGTCGACCAGTTGCGCGGGGGCCTCACTTCTAAAAGCTTCTCCAGGGTGCCGAGTTTCTTCATCCGCTCGACAATAAGGTACCAGGCACAGTCCACGTCCTGACTGATCTCGCATTTGCCGTTGTTCGTGCCCCCGCAGGGTCCGTTCATGATCGTTTTGGAGCACCTCGCGATAGGACAAATGCCACCGGTCATGTGAAGTATACAATCTCCGCATCCTGCGCAAAGTTCGTCGAATACCCCGGGTTCCGTGACCGCCCCGTAAAAAGATGTATTAATGCCGGGATATACAGGCACCGTCCCGGTCCTGTCGGACAGGAAGTTCACCCCCACGCCGCATGCGGTGGAAAGGACAAGGTCATAAGTCTTAACCTCATCGATCACGGGGTCGAAATACTCGGGCTCGCAGTGTCGCATCACGCCCATGTGGTCGACTACCATATCTTTGCCTTCCTGTGCGGCGCGCAAGCGGATCAGAGACGCGATCGTCTCAGCTTCCTTCTCGCCGCCGGCATGACAAACGGCGACGCACGTGTTGCACCCGAACACCAGAATGCGTTTGAAATCCTTCACCATGTCCCAGATTTCATCTATAGGTTTTTGCGATCCAATGATCATATTCTTACTCCTTTATCAAATTTCTTATCCGGCAAAGCCGGAATCAGAAAGAATTTCACCACAGAGACACGGAGTCACGAAGAAGACTTAAAAATGCAGAATGAAGAATGCAGAATTCTCACTTTTGAGCTTTGTCTTCTGACTTAAGATAGGCTTTCTCAGCGCCACGGTGTCTCCGTGGTTAATTTTTCTTTTCATTATGTAAGATTATATATTCTAATTAGTCCTCGATCTATTTCCTCAACCCTATATCCCTGATCCGTCCGGAAAATGCCTCGCATGCCGCGGCATAGGGGTTTCCGCCGTTGCCGGATGACGCACTCAGTAGCTCAATCCGTCCAGACCCGATCCCGAGCTTTTCGAGCAGAGCCTGTGCCCGTTTAACTCTGGCATTGACGCCGTGATCGATATCCTTGTACTTACAGGAACCGCCCAAACATTTTACCACTGCAACTCCGTCGGCCCCGGACTCAAAGGCTTTGAGGAGATCCAGGATATCAACGCGGCTGGTGCAATGAACAGGTATGGTATGAACATTTTCCGGGACCCGGAATCCGTACACGCCCACGTGGTGAGTACACATGAAAGCCACAATGGCCGGGTCCTGCCGGTCCGGGTCTATCGTGCCGACGAAAGACGGCATTTCTTTCCGGATTTCCCTCACGTCATAACTCACCATGCTGATTGCCTCCCCGGGACATTCCGGGGCGCAGAGCCCGCAGGCCTGGCAATACTCGGGCCTGATCTCAGACACCGACGTCACAACCGGCGCTCCGTAAGGGCAGATCCTCATACAGGTAAGGCAGGCCATGCACTTATTGGGGTCCACTACGGCGCCGCCGCCGCAACCCCTGCATCTTCCAGCTTCTTTGAGTGCTTCCATCTCGTCATAACCGATCTCGAAATGGGTAAAAGTATCGCACCGGACCTCGGGCGCCAGGTGCCTGATCTTCTGACGCGGCTCCGGGACTATCTTTTCAACAACATCCGCGGGCAGTTGTTCGATCTTTTCCTTCTCCTGCGCAGGGAGCTTTCCTTCAATTGACTCTCCCTGGCAATAAAGATGCATCGCCAGAGCGGCCCTGTGCCCGTTGGCCACAGCAGCGATCGCAGAGCCGGGACCGGTCACAACCTCTCCGGATGCGAAAACCCCTCTGGCGCTGCACATCTGCGTCTCCGGATTCCATTCCACCCGGCCGCGCTCGTCGGTCTTTACAGGCCCGTCTTTCAGAAACGAGACATTCGACATCTGTCCGATTGTAATAATGATGGTGTCTGCGTCTATAACTTTCGTCTGTTCGTTATCGAAAGACGGGTTGAACCGTCCGTTTTCGTCGAAAACCGATTTAACCTTCACCACTTCGAGTCCCCGGACCTCGTCTCCCTGCCTCCTGACGGCCTTCGGCCCCCATCGGTGGTGGATCTCAATGCCTTCTTCGATAGCTTCATCGACCTCCCATTTCCATGCCGGCATCTCCTCTGCGCTTTCCAGACAAACCATCTCGACGTCTTTCACTCCGAGACGCCTGGCTGTCCGGGCGACGTCCATGGCCACGTTTCCTCCTCCGATGACGAGCACTTTATTTCCAAGTGCGGGCTTCCGGTCGAAGGCAACGTCCTCAAGAAAAGGGATCGCGAGCAGCACACCCGGGCCTTCCACTCCCGGGATGTTCAGCGACCGGCTCAGGGACAGGCCGATAGCGATGAGGACGGCGTCATGCTTCTTTGTGAGCTCCTCAAGCTTCACGTCCCTGCCGATCTCGCAGTTCGTCTTCACCTCGATGCCCCTTGCAACGACATCGTCGATATCCTCTTTCAGCATTTCCCTTGGAAGACGGTAGGGAGGGATGGCCGAAGCCAGCATGCCTCCAAGGACGGGATGACGTTCGTAAATTGTCACATTATATCCGAAATCGGCGAGGTCTCTTGCCGCAGTCAGTCCCGAAGGGCCGGAACCGATAATGCCGATGCTCTTGCCCTTTGTCTTCTCAACGAGTCTGCGCCTGCTGCGGCGGTACTCCGCGGACTGTTCTATGGCAAAGCGCTTCAGGTGGCGGACCGACAGGGGCTCGTCAACGGCACACCGCCTGCATGCCTGTTCGCAGGGATGATGGCAGATCATCGAACAGACCGAGGCAATGGGATTGGGTGCAGTGATAACTTCGAAGGCCTCATTGTAGCGACCCTGGGCGATCAATCCCACGTACGCCTGGACATCGGTATGCGCGGGGCACGCCGCTCTGCATGGCGAGTAAGGCCTGTTTTCCTTGATTTCTGCGCCGTAAGGCCTGTAAGGCGCCGACGCCCTCTTCGTCTCATTTATTGCCATGAATAACTCCTGCTTCCTCTTTCTCCGTACTTTTGCTGACGGGATGGACCGGCTGATACCAGTCCTCATTTATTATACAATACAGGCGCGTCTCGTCTTAACCTTAGTTGCAAGGAAGCCATTTTAAAAAACAGCGTCCCTTTGCGATAGAGTTAACCTTCAGGAAGGCCGGCATGCATCTTTGCCGATGTGACCGTATTCTTCATGAGCATGGTGATGGTCATAGGCCCCACGCCGCCGGGCACCGGAGTGATAGCGCCTGCAATCTCCTTGGCCGCGTCGAAATCGACATCGCCCTTGAGGATGGGAACCATCTTGCCGGTCTTCTCGCTCTTCTTCTCACCGACCCGGTTGACTCCTACGTCTATGACACAGGCGCCCGGCTTGATCCATTCCGGCTTCACGAGGCCGGGGACGCCTGCGGCGACGATAAGGATGTCGGCGCGCTTGCAATGGGCCTCCATATTTTTTGTCCCCGTATGAACGACTGTGACCGTAGAGTTTGCGCCCTTCCCCTTCTGGAGCATAATGTTTGCTATCGGCTTGCCGACAATGTTCGAGCGGCCGACTACTACGACTTCGGCGCCGGATGTCTCGAATCCCGCCCGCACGATCAGTTCCTGAATGCCGGCAGGGGTGCAGGGCAGGAACTTCGCTTCCGCTCCACCGATCATGAGACGCCCCACATTGACGGGGTGGAAACAGTCCACGTCCTTATCGGGATCGATAGCGTTGAGCACTTTCTTTTCATTGATGTGCTTGGGGAGAGGAAGCTGGACAAGAATGCCGTGTATCTGCGGGTCCTTGTTGTACTTGTCGACCAGCTTCAACAGATCTTCTTCCGACAGGTCCTCCGGCTGGTCGTCCTGGATCGAATGGAAACCAAGCTCGTGGGCTGTCTTCTGCTTTCCCGTAACGTAGCTCACAGAAGCTGGGTTCTTTCCGACCAGGATCGTAACGAGCCCGGGAACAACCCCTTTCATTTCCTTCATATCGGCGACTTCCCTCTTGAGTTCTTCTCTTATCTGTGCTGCGATTTCAGTCCCGCTGATGATCTTTGCAGACATAGTGCCTCCTTTTTTTATAAATCTCTTTTCTTGATAAGTTCAAGCAGTTCGTGGCGCGTCGTTTCCTTTGTCCTGAAGATACCCCGCACAGCGGAGGTAACCGTCCGCGCGCCGGGTTTTTTCATTCCTCTCATCGACAGGCAGAGATGCTCCGCGTCGATGATTACCATGGCCCCCTTAGGCTTCAATTTATCCATGAGCATATCGGCAAGCTGCGCGGTAAGCCTTTCCTGCACCTGAGGGCGCTTTGCAAAAACTTCGACCGCTTTAGCAAGTTCTCCAATGCCGGCGATCTTGCCGGCCCCGGGGATATATGCAACATGGGCCTTGCCGATAAACGGAAGGAGATGATGCTCACAGACGGAATAAAAAGGGATGTCCTTGAGGAGCACCAACTCGTCGTGACTCTCGCCCTCTATGTGTTTCAAGATCTCTTCAGTGGGAGTCTCAAGGCCTGAGAAGATATCCTGATACATCATGGCAACCCTCTGCGGGGTCTCTTTCATACCCGGCCTGTCGGGGTCTTCCCCTATCCCTTCGATAATGAGTCGCACGCCTTTTTCAATCTTTTTCAGGTTCATATCGGGTTACATCTGCCTTGATTTAATACGATTTCAGGAACTGAATTTTAGCATTTAGCCCGAAAAGTTGTCAAAATGCAAGGGCGTCATTGCCGCTTGTCCGGCATCCTTCACCTCCCCCATCCCCTTCTTGCCAGGGAGGGGAAACAGGAGGTCCGGTCAAACCGGAATTACAGAAGCCGGAACCGCGGCAAGACCTCAGGGTATATTATTTAATTAAAACGAGCCCCCTATCCCAATGCCCATACCGAATCCTATCGGGCTTCGTGAAGAAGACTTGAAAAGATGCATTTCCCTGCTCCGGATAAGAGGATAGGTATATTCCTGACCGCTGGTCATTCCTTTTTTACCTCCGACCAATTCTCCCGCAACAGTAAGTTCCCTGCCTTTCGAATAGATCAGCGGATCGAGAAATCCCCCGGAAAAAACAATGAATCGCCCCATCGACAAGTCGGTCTCTTCCGGGCGTCCGCGGGAATCCAGGGGCTTCTGTATTAGTTCGATGTACGTTCCGTCAGTCTTGTTTACAGATTCGACTATGACACCTCCAAGCATCACGGTCCTGCCACTGAGTTCCGAAGGATTTTCGAAGATTGCTCTTATTGAAAGATCGCGGGCAACATCGTTTCTCACTTCCTTTGATATTGCATAAGAACATCCTGCAGACAGAAGAATCAGCAGGATCAGCAAGAGAT
>JBECKU010000053.1:0-3381 GCA_040235385.1 Candidatus Sulfobium sp.
GAGAAAACAGCGGGTCCCGCCGCCGGAGCGACAGAAGAAAAAAGAAAAGGAGAAGAATACCCGGAGAAAGCGGCTTCCGAAGCCGCACCGCAATCTGGCAAGGAGCCGGGGCCCACTGAAAAAGGACCAAAAGGAAAGCCGGGTGAGGCGTCGAGAATGATCGGCAACGCCGACCACGGGGCCGAGCTCTTCAAAAACAGGTGCTTATCCTGCCACGGTGAAGAGGGAAAGGGCGGCGTAGCCAACCCGGGGTCCGAGCGAGGAGTCGTGCCGACATTGAACCCCATAGAGGAAGATGAGTTCAGCAAAAATCCCGGTGAGTTTGCCGGAAATATCGACAGGTTCCTTCAGCATGGCTCGACGCCGGCCGGTCCCGCTCCCTCGCTCAGTATGCCGGCCTTCGGAGATACCCACACACTCACACAGCAGGAGATCACCAATATCGAGGCTTACATACTCAAACTGAACGGCGTGGACAGGGCGGAGCTGATCGATCCAGGGATGCAGCCGCATACTTTCTTCTGGATTATAACGGCCTTATATATCGCGCTTATACTCTTCCAGGGAGGTTTGAGGACAAGAAGAAATATTTCCTAAGCCGCCAAGAATCAAAAACTTATACGAAATGACAGGAAAATTGACTACGGAGACACGAAGACACAGAGAAGCCGCATCCACGTCGGAGTTATTCTTAAAACTATAAGATCAATGGGAGGATAAAAATGCAAATAGGCATGATAGGTCTGGGAAAAATGGGCATGAATATGAGCAAACGATTGCTCAAGGGGAAACATCGGGTAGTCGCATATGACAGGTCCCCGGAGAAAATAAAGGAGATCGAAAAGGAAAAAGCTAAAGGGGCCCAAACGATCTCCGACATGGTGAAGCAGATGAAGCCTCCCCGAGTGGTATGGATTATGGTGCCTGCCGGAAAACCCGTCGATGAAACGGTTGAAGATCTGTCCGGAAATCTTAAGGAAGGGGACATAGTCATCGACGGCGGAAACAGCTTTTACAAAGACGCCATCAGACATGCCGAACTGCTACGCGACACCGGAATTCATTTCATGGACGTAGGGGTGAGCGGCGGGGTATGGGGCCTCAAGGAGGGATATTGTCTCATGGCCAGCGGGGACAAAAAGATCTTCAGGCATGTCGAACCCATCCTCAGGACCCTCGCGCCTAAGGAGGGATATCTTTACTGCGGTCCGGTGGGGGCCGGACATTTTGTCAAGATGGTGCACAACGGGATCGAATACGGCCTCATGGCGGCTTACGGAGAGGGATTCGAGATTCTGAATGAATCTTCTTTCTCCTCGGGCTTCGATTTTGCGGCGATTGCTCACCTCTGGAACCGGGGCAGCGTCGTGAGGTCATGGCTCCTTGAACTGGCAGAAGACGTCTTCAAAAAAGATCCGAAACTTTCCCGGATTAAAGGGTATGTCGAAGATTCAGGCGAAGGACGCTGGACGGTCCAGCAGGCGATAGAGTATGCCGTTCCCGTGCCTGTGACTGCGCTCGCACTTTTTGAGAGGTTCCGGTCGCGTCAGAAACAGTGCTTCTCCGACAAGCTGCTGGCGGCGCTCCGCAACGAATTCGGCGGCCATGCCGTCAAGTCGGCAGGTCGAAAGAGCAAATAAATATCCCGGCAATTTACCCTATCGTTGCTTAACGGCTGACCCCATTTAAGAAGGACCGCAGACAGCTTTCCGCCTTGACTTTATTCTGCATCATGATATGATTTTCAAAACGAGGAAAACAATGAATGCATCTGCGGAACAGGTATTATTATGGCCCTTCGGCGTTTACTTTCTTTCGGTAGTAGGGCTGGTGGTATCAGTGATGGCACTCTCCCATTTTCTGGGGCAGCGGCATAAAGATCGTTTAACCGGAGAGCCTTATGAATCGGGTATCGCATCGACGGGTTCGGCACGGCTCCAATTCGACATCAAGTTTTACCTGATCGCCATGTTCTTCGTAATCTTCGATCTGGAAGCCGTTTTTGTCTTCGCATGGGCTGTATCTCTTCACGAATCAGGCTGGACCGGCTTCGTTGAGATGATGATATTTATAGGTATCCTTCTTGCGGCGCTCCTGTATCTTTGGAAGAGAGGAGCCCTGGAGTGGGGTACGCCGCGCAGAAAGCGTGCGGTGTCAGATTAATCGAAAAAAAGCAGATATTGCTCAAAGATTTCTTTAACTCGATGAGATACTGAGATTATTCTCCGGTGCAGCCGGGATAAAAATATCAGAATTCCGTTTGGTAAAGGTGGCTAATGCATCGAAAAAGAAATTTTTTCGCAACATCAGCTTTCTTCTATCGTATTTATTTGTTTTGGAAAGGAATATACATTCAATGAAGTGGACTCTGCAAAAAGCCGATACCTCAACGCTCGAAAACAAGGACTTTCACGAGGAATCCATTCGGACCGGTATCCTGTTGTCCCGGCTCCAGGATCTTGTGGCCTGGGGGAGAAAAAACTCCATCTGGCCCTTTAATTTCGGACTCTCATGCTGTTATGTCGAAATGGCGACCAGCCTCACAAGCAGGCACGATATCGCCCGCTTCGGCTCGGAGGTCATCAGGGGAACGCCGAGGGAATCCGATCTCATGGTGATAGCGGGGACTGTATTCATAAAAGCCGTACCCATCATAGAAAGGCTCTACCAGCAGATGATGCTCCCGAGATGGGTCATTTCTATGGGCTCGTGCGCAAATTCGGGCGGCATGTACGACATCTACAGTGTGGTCCAGGGGGTGGACAAATTTCTTCCGGTCGACCTTTATGTCCCCGGATGTCCACCCAGGCCTGAGGCTTTCATGGAAGGATTGCTTCTTCTCCAGAAGTCCATCGGCGCCGACAAACGCCCCCTGAGCTGGGCAGTGGGGCCCCAGAAAGTCGAGCGTTCGGAGAGGCCCGTCATGCGTGACCTGAAGAGGGACTGGAGAAAAAAGGCAAAGGAGCTGCGCTCCCCGGATAATATCTGATTTTTCGTCTGATCTTTTTGGCGTGAAACAATTTAAGGAGAATATGCTTGTCTGACCAATACCATACAGTTTATTTGGAGCTGAAGAACAAATTCGGAGAAGGATCGATAGAGGAATTGCCGGGCGGTAACGGTCTTCCAACTCTACGGACTTCCGCGGAAAAGGTCCATGACGTCCTGAATTATCTGAAAACCGAAATTCCGAAACCCTACCCGATGCTTTACGACCTCACCGCTATCGACGAGAGGACCCGCGCGAATAGGTGGGACCGGTTAAAGGGCGATTTCACGGTGGTGTATCATCTCCTCTCCTTCGATCGCAACAGCGATGTGAGAATAAAGGTCGCTCTCGACGGAGAGCATCCCTCCCTTCCGTCGATCACGGATGTCTGG
>JBECKU010000070.1:0-15299 GCA_040235385.1 Candidatus Sulfobium sp.
GCGCCCAGCCTCTTCGCCTCTTCCAGAACTTTTTCCTCGTCTCCTGTTTCAAGAGCTGTGTCGATCATTTCCACCCTGCCGGAAGACTTCAATTTTCGGTAATATTCATCCGCAAGATACCAGTCGACCTTCTTGTCCTGACAGAAGAGCATCTTGATTTTGATCTCGGAAATTCTCGCCTTGTCCCCTTCCGCCGCCTTTCCGTCGATCAGGACAGCTTTTGAGGAATCAGGCATGACTTCAGAAATCTCCACGAGACCGACCGGCATTTCGACTTTACCGAGCACTTCTCCGGTAACAGGATGGATAAAAGGGGCTCCTTCCTCCATAATCTTGAACCTCATGCCGGGTTTAACAGAGTCTTTTTCTCCCAGGGATATCGTCACGTTGCTGTTATCAACGGCTTCAACGGAACCCACAAGCGGCTTGAAATATGAGATCGTATCATCCCTTAATTTCGAAAGAGCATCTTCATCCCCCAGGGCCGGAGAATACATGACCAGGCAGACAGCGATGACGGCCAGGACCATCTTCATCCGACTCACTCCGTATTTCTCTGACAACATCATTTATTCCGTTCCTTCCTTTATTCGGGGTAATAAATGCGGGCAGCGGAGGTTCCGCCAAATCGGCCCGCTCTATGTATTGATCGCCCCGTTTACTACGGTCTCTAAGCCGGGTTATTCAATATAACACAAAGTCCGAAAAGGTTTAAAGAACTTGTCTGCTCCGATCAAAATATGGAAGCCCGGCATTTACAAAAGAAGGACCCCATGGATTTCGATGCCTCGTGGTCAGAAGACCTTCGGGAGTTTATGAATGATGCGAACTGGAAGGGAAAAGAGTTGTCATCTGCTTTAAGTCTTCGGCTTGTCGTCCAAATTGACAGATTTATTGAATAAATGATAAAAAATTAATGATGGAAGAAGAGGATCTGAAAGAAGAAATCAATACTCAGAACCTTGCACTCGCCGCCGATATAGCAAAGACGCTTACAAAGACGATCAGGACATTCAATGTATATCCGAGGGACAACCCGATCTATCAGAGGTTTGCCAACGATCTGTTCGATAAGTTCAACCGCTTTTTCGAATCGGTCGACGAACTGACATTTGACGTAGAACAGCATTCTCTGCTTTTCAAGGGCACACAGGTATTTCACAGCGAGGAAAGGACGGAGAACATCGCACTTCTTCTCTTCGCGGACGGTATCAGACAGATAAGTTTTTACAAAGGGATCACCTCCGAAGAAATAATTGATTTCATAGATATCCTGAGAATTGCGCCGAAGGCCGAAGTGAACGACGAGGATGACATCGTCACCCTTCTGTGGGAAAAAAACATCAGGAATATGGGATATGCGTCGGTGGAGGATACGGTCGATGACGATCTGGCTGTAGAGGCGGCACTCCTGGAAAGTCTCGATCAGGAAAGGACCTCCGACTCCTTTATGGACAGCGCGGCCTCCGAAAACAAGTCGTCTTCGGGAACATCGCTGCCGGCATCCAGGCCTCCGCCTTCCATGGAACCATTGAACGCAGATGAGCTTATCCTTTTAAAGAATGAACTCGATGAAGCGCTCGATGAAGAGACTCTTCTTTCTTCTGCGGTAAGTCTCTTTTTCGAACTGCTTGAGAATGAACATGATGCCGAATCTTTCAAGGATATCATTCACCACCTTGGGAAGCTCGTCGACCGCAAAATGCAGCAGGGAGACGTGACCGGTACGATCGGGATACTTGCCGGCGTGAATAATGTCTCGGAGAGATACGGCGAGCCCGATCAGAGGGCGATCCTCTCTTCTTTCTCCTCAGGGGCGGGCAGCTTCGACAAGCTGAGAATACTTTTTTGCGGAACATATTCCCGCAAGGACATCAGAGACTATCTGTTTCATCTCGGTGAAAGCGTAGTTCCTGACCTGATCCAGATACTCGGCGAACTCCAGGACAGGAAGCTAAGAAGATTTCTCTGCGACGTTCTCGCCGACATGGGCAGAAAGAATGCCCGGGTTTTCTTCGAATCTTTGAGCGATGAGCGGTGGTATCTTGTGAGGAATCTCGTAATGATCCTCGGGATGATCGGGGACCCCGCTATTGTCGAATATATCCGGACGGTATTGGACCACTCCGATCCGAGGGTAAGGAGAGAGGCACTAAGAGCGCTGGAGGGCGTTCAGAGCGCCGAGACAAAGAAGATCTTTCTGAACGCCCTTTCGGACAAAGATCTTTCTGTAAGAATTATCGCTCTGAAGTCTCTCAAGCGCTTCAGGGACCCCGAAATTTTTCCCATGATCCGAAAAGCCGCTTCCATCGACGAATTGAAGAAGAAGCCCCTCGCTGAAAAGAAGGAGATTCTTGAGGCGCTCGCTTTACTTGGAGGCGACGAAGCCTTCGGAGTGCTTTCGGAACTTTTCAGGAAGAGGGGGCTTCTGGAAAAAGACGAAATAACCGAGATCAGGGCATCCGCCGCTTACGGGCTGGGCCTTATAGCCTCGCCGGAAGCCTTATCGCTGCTGGAGAAGGAAACGGGGTCGAGGAAAACAGTTCTCAGGGAAGCCTGCATAAAAGCTCTTAAGGAGTCACAAAAAAGTGGAAGTGCCATCAGATAAGATTTCCAGCTTCGGGAGACCGCTCATCACCGACTTATATATATTGGTAAGAACGACGGGCATCTATGACTCGATGAACGAAACAATACTAAATATCGCTGGAAGACTCAAGGCCGATATCGAGCCGCTGCTGGAAGATGCGGGTGAGGTCACAATCAAGATGATCGAGGGATCGTTTTATATCGAGGGTGTCAGGATCAAGGCGGGCATCTCGGAAATTGAAAGCTTCTCGGCCTTGGCTGCAGAGTTCGGGAGAAGGGCGGTCGGGATAATCGACTTCAGGGAGCCGTTGACGGTCGACGATCTTGTAAATTTTGCATATGCGATAAAGAGCGGCTCCGATGCGTCAGATATCCAGTCAGATCTCGAAGGCAGGCTTGCCAAAGGCATCTCGATCGGGGGGCCGGTCTCCCTGCAAAGGGAGGAGGGTATCGACCTTACCGACAGCCGGGCCGTCGCGAGACGGGCCTATGTGAAGGCACTGACCGCCTTTCGCGAGGTCGATAATTCCCTAAAGGCGGGCAGGCGCCCGAAACTGAAGAAAATAAAGAGGGCCCTCCAGCTCGTAGTGGACTGCGTCCTTGCCGATGAAACATACATCTCGGGTTTTGTCTCGCTCGGGCATCATGAGAACTATTCCTATTTCCATCCTGTAAACGTTGCGGTCCTTTCCGTTCTTCTCGGCAAGAAGATCGGTTTTTCGCGGGTGGCCCTGAGGACCCTTGCCCTCACCGCATTCTTCCACGACACCGGCAAAATAGGGATCCCGGGCAGCATCCTCAATAAGAAAGAGGATTTTTCCGCCAGGGAAATGGAACTGATTAAGAGACACCCCCTCGAGGGCGTCAGGGTATTTCTTAAATCGTTCGGGCTCAATGATACCACAATCCTCACGATGCTCGTCTCTTATGAACACCACATGAAGAGAGATCTGTCGGGTTATCCTGACGCGGCTGCCGGCAGAAGCCCAAACTTCCTGAGCCGTATAGTGAGCATTGCCGATGATTTTGACAGTCTTATTTCAGGAAAAGTCTATGAAAGAAAGAAACACGCCAAGGACGAAGCCCTGACACTGATGCTTTCTGAAAGCGGATCAATTTATGATCCGCTGCTCATAAGAGCGTTCGCCGGAATTTTCATCTGATTCTTCACTCCTGAAACGGGTCTCAGTGCGTCTGCTGCACTTACAGCATCGCAAGGTTATCCCGGTGGATAGCCTCGTCGGAATATTTGTACCCGAGGATATTTTCTATCTCCGCGGTCTTCCGCCCCGCGATCTTCCGAAGGTCCGAAGAAGAATAATTAGTCAGACCCTTTGCGATTCGGTTACCGCTCGAATCGACGCAATATACCGAATCTCCCACTTCGAAATCCCCTTCGACCGAGACTATCCCGGTAGGGAGCAGGCTCCTCCCCATCGCGATAATCGCCTTGACCGCCCCGTCGTCCAGTACAACCGATCCTTTTGAACGGCAGCTATATGCGATCCAGCATTTCCTATTAGAAATCCTGCTTTCGCGCGGCTTAAAAAAGGTCCCGTGTTTTTCCCCCTTCATCAGAGAGACGATTAGCCCCCGCCGCTTTCCGCTTATGATATTAACGGGGATGCCGTGTGCAGATGCTTTTCTGGCCGCTAAAAGCTTGGAATACATGCCGCCCGTACCGACAAAACTACCTGCGCCGCCGGCAAGCATTTCGATCTCGGGCGTAATCTCTTCCACAAGTCCGATCAAATTTGCACCTGCATTAACCCTCGGGTCTTCCCGAAAGAGCCCCTCAACGTCAGAAAGGATAATCAGCACTTCAGCCTCGACGAGAATGGCGACCAATGAGGCGAGATTGTCGTTATCCCCGAATTTTATTTCTTCGGTCGAAACAGTGTCATTTTCGTTCACGATGGGAACAACGCCGAAGGAGAGGAGAGAGAGAAGTGTGTTCTTGGAATTGATATATCTTCTTCTGTCTGAAAAATCGTCCCGCGTAAGCAGTACCTGCGCGACTGTTATGTTGTGTTCCCAGAAACTCCTCTCATAGGCCCACATCAGTCCGCTCTGTCCGACGGCAGCCGCAGCCTGCTTCATTTTGATATCCCGCGGTTTCTTTTTCAGCCCGAGCTTCACCATACCGGCGGCCACCGCCCCCGACGACACAAGGACGACCTCATATCCCATATCCTTAAGCTCCGCCATATCGGAGGCGATCGAAGAAACGCGGCCCGAATCGAGACCGTCCTTATCGCCTGCCAGTATGTTGCTGCCGATCTTTACTACCAGTCTCTTCACTGAGTATTTGTTACCCCCTGCCCGGCCGGAAAAGACTTCTTTCAGAATCCGTGTTCCTCGCTGCCGTCATAAAAACCTTTGTTCTTTTCCATGCGGCGAAAATAACCAAATTATACATCAGCCCTCTCTCCGCTGTCATCCATGCCTTCCAAGGACCCACTCCGTTTTGCAATAAAAAATTCACAGAATCGGGGATTACGGCGTTATGAAAAATTGTATAATAAGCCATGAAGTCCGTGATGATAGAGAAGCGCTATTCAGATACAACCGGGAAGCTTCATATCCCCTGTCCGCACTGCAAGACAACGGGCATCGGCGTTCACGTGGTAATAAAGGACGGTTGCTGCTACCGTTCAGTGCAATGCATGGTCATAGGTTGCAAATTCAACCGTCTGCAGACCGATATCAGATCTCTGATCTCGCTCACCTGGTAGGCGGACGTTATCGAAGGAACGTTCAGTCCCGCAACGTCTATTTCTTCTCTTTTTTAGAGACGTACCAATAGGTAGCAGCCCCCGCCAGTGTAGCGGCGCCCGCACCAACGCCCAGTTGCCACATTTTCTTCTTGTTCTCTTTCCTTTTCCTGTCCAGGATTTTCCCATATCTCTCGGCGATCCGTTCACAATAGCTGAAATCGGAACTGCAAAAGCCGAAGACCTGAGATAATAGATCGGTCCGTTCCTCTATAATGGTCTGGAGTCTGCTCCAGTAACTGACCTTATTGACAGCGGCTTTTCTTTTCCTGATTTCTTTTTCTTCAGAAATAGTGCGAATAAACCTGTCCAGCAATTCCCTGTCAGCTCCACGATAAATAGAAAGGTTTGGATCATCGATTTTCTTCAGCACCGGCCACTGGCATTTCTCCTCAAGCTGAAAACGCTCGGGCCACGCCCTTTTGCCGAGTTGTCTCAGGACCATGGATTTCTTTACGGAGCGATAGAATCTTCTAAGATCGTCCCTGCTGAAATCAGTCCCACTGAAAATATCCGATAATTCGCTGAAACTTATCACGCACCATCTCCTCGATTTTTTTATTCTATTCTACCATTTCTTTGCCTCTGGATTAATTTATCTCGCCTTCCATTCACTTAATAACCGGTATATACTTGTTATATGATAACTTGGAAAGAGAACAACTGGGGGGTTCCATGAGACCTGTATTCCTTAATATCCCTTTAATCACGGTAATTTTTGCTTTATTCGCTTTCTCCACACATTCGGGCGCACGGGAGCGCGCTGACATGGCCGCCACCTCGCTGAATTCCGGGTTGAACGACCAGACAGAGGTGGCAGTGACCGTCTATAACACAGACCTCGCACTCGTAAAAGACCGGAGAGATATAAATCTACCCCGGGGAACGGGCGAACTGAAGTTTATGGATGTCGCTTCCCGGATAATTCCCACGAGCGTTTACATCAAGTCCCTTGCCGAACCGGACAGCCTCCGGGTCCTGGAGCAGAACTACGAATATGACCTCCTCAATCCGGATAAACTGCTTGACAAATACGTGGGAAAGGAAGTGAAACTATATGTCAAAAACCCCTATACGGAGAGAGAGGAGGTGACAGCGGCTACCCTCCTTTCGAACAATGGGGGACCGATATTCCGGATCGGTGACGAGATAACTTTCGGACATCCGGGCCGGATAATCTTTCCGGGAGTTCCTGAAAATCTTATTTCCGAGCCTACCCTTGTATGGCTGCTGGAAAACAGCCTGACCGTAGGGCAGAAAGTCGAAGCCTCTTATCTCACAAACGGGATCAACTGGCGCGCCGACTACATCGTCACTTTGAACGAAAAAGACGACAAGGCGGACCTTGCCGGTTGGGTCACGATCGACAACAGGAGCGGTGCGTCGTACCGAAACGCCAAACTGAAACTCGTAGCAGGAGGCGTGCACAGGGTGAGGGAGGAGCAGGAATACAAGGGAAAGACTATGCGCGTTGCCGAGACCGCCGCTGCGCCACAGTTCAGAGAAGAAGGTTTTTTCGAATATCACATCTATACACTGCAGAGGGCCTCTACAATAAGGGATAACCAGACAAAGCAGATAAGTCTGGTGACCTCTGATGACATCCCGGTAAAAAAAGAACTCGTACTCCAGGGGGAAACCTACTATTTCAGAAGTGCTTATAAAGAGGCCGTGACCACACGGAAAGTGGGGGTCTTTATCGAGGTCGATAACAAAGAGGAGAACAATCTCGGGATCCCTCTTCCCATGGGCGTCGTCAGGGTGTATAAGCGGGACCATGAGGGCAGCCTGCAGTTCGTCGGGGAGGATTCAATCGAACATACGCCTAAGGATGAGAAGGTAAGGATCAAATTAGGCGAGGCCTTCGACATAGTGGGGGAAAGGAAACAGACGGACTGGAAAAAGATCGCATACGATACATATGAGGCGGCATTCGAAATTTCCCTCAGAAATCACAAAGAAGAGGATGTGACGGTGAAGGTCATCGAGCCTGTACCCGGCGATTGGTCCATGCTAAGCTCATCCCACCCATTCGAAAAAACCGAAGCCTTCGCTGCCGAATTCAATCTTAAGGTCCCGGCAGGAGAGGAAGTAAAACTGACTTATCGGATAAAGATGAGGTTCTGAAGCAGGCGCTTCTCCTTGCCCCGGGCCGCAACTATTTCAACTCATTCTTGTGGATTTAACTCCGCTCCGGCTTCTATATACCGTGAACCCTTTTTTACCCATATGATATTTGCTTTGCGACCGGCATAATCCGGCAAAGTGTGCTTTGAGATTGCGAGGACCTGTCCTTCGGCGACAGCAGCCCTGGTGAGGAAATTAAACCCATGGGGAGAAACGTTTATCGTAATGCCCTCAAAGATTTTCCCGGATTCCTCATCGAGATAGAATTGAAAATTGGCGAGTTTCCCTTGGCGTGCAGATTTCCTTTGCTTATTTTTCAACAAAAAGCTCCTGAGATGAATAATAAGCTACAAAGTGAATATATAGATATCGGATAAAAAAATCAATCGAATTCGAAATCTTAAATGATCGGCAGGTTTTAGATCGGTTGTTCCAGCATAGACAAAAAAGACGGGACGAGGGGCAAAAACCCGCGTCCCGTCCGGACGTGCACACTTTAAGCGTCAGTGCTCGACAGCCCGTCAACCGGTCAGGCATCATTCAACAGTTATCTTTTTCTCTTTTTTCCTGGACTCTTCCGTTTTGGGGACACGTATTTCAAGTACCCCGTCCTTGAATTTGGCCTTTGCCTTGTCCGACTGCACCTCGGCCGGCATGCGCAATGAGCGGGAGAAGGACCCGTAAGAACGCTCCATCCGGTAATAGCCCTTTTTCTCCACCTTGTCTTCCTTCTTCTTCTCACCGGAAATAGTGACGGTATCGTCCGTGAGATTCACATCGATATCCTCTTTTTTGATGCCGGGCAATTCCGCCTTCACGACCACGTCGTCTCCCTCCTCGAAGACATCGACTGTGGGAGAAACCTCAACCTCGGACATTCTCATCCTCGGCCGTCCCCAGGGTCCGACAAAAGAGAAAGGTCTTCTGAAAATGTCTTCGAACCACCTCTCCATTTCATCGAAAGAAGAGATTGCTCTTGCAGGCTCGCTCTTCATAAGTTCCTGAGATTCTTTTTTTGCCATGCTCCACCTCCGAAACAAAGAACGGTTTTTATAACTCTTCCATCCCGTCATATCATGACGGGATGGTCCTTCATGCGTCCTGTTTCTCTCTTATCGCGTTTCGAGAAATGACCGCAGCGAAAGACTCCGCGAAGGATGTTTCAATTTTCGGATCGCCTTTACCTCTATCTGCCGGATCCTTTCCCTCGTGACCTCGAATTCCTGGCCGAGTTCCTCGAGTGTCCGTGTAATCTCTTCGCCGATGCCGAACCTTAGCCTCAGGATCCTGGCTTCCTTGGGGCTGAGCGTGCGAAGCACCCTCTCGATCTGTTTCTTAAGGTCGATATTCACTGCGCTGTCAAGGGGAGAAGGAGATGACTTGTCTTCGATGAGATCACCCAGATGACTATCCTCCTCCTCTCCGATCGGTGTCTCCAGGGAGACGGGCTCCCGGGAGATTTTCATGATCGTCTTGACCTTGGACAACGGCATATTAAGCCGTGCGGCGATATCTTCGGGTAAGGGCTCGCGGCCCAATTCCTGGACCAGTTCCCTCGTCACGCGCGCAACCTTCGCGATTACCTCACCCATGTGGACAGGTATCCTGATGGTCCTCGACTGGTCAGTAAGGGCCCTGGTGATTGTCTGTCTCACCCACCATGTCGCATATGTGCTGAATTTATATCCTCTTTGATACTCGAACTTCTCGACGGCCCTCATCAGGCCGATATTGCCTTCCTGTATGAGGTCGGGGAAACTGAGACCCTTACCAATATATCTCTTCGCAATGCTGATCACAAGCCTGAGGTTCGCTTCGACCATCTCTTTTTTCGCCCTGACAATTTCTTCCCTGCCCTCGGCGAAAAGGTCCATAACGCATAGCATCTCGGCATATTTCAATCCGACCTTGCGCTCCTCCTGGGAGATTCTGTTCCGGCATTCCCGGCGGATCTTTAAGAGAGGCTCGGCGTTCTTAATCTTTTTCGAACCAGCCCCTTTTTTTACGGAACCCGGCCTTTTTTTCACATCCCCATCGATATCGTATCCAATCGCCTTCAGTCTCCGGTTCACGGAAATCATCTCCCGGTTTATACCTTCTATATGGTGTGCAGCTTTCTCCAATTCGTCGTAAAAGGAGTATACAATATGTTCCTTCAGCCTCAACCCCTTGACCATCTCCAGGATCTTCACCATATGATCGTCAACTACCCCTCCGCCTCCCGGGCTCGCACCGGTTCCCTTGATGTATGGATTATTTTTCTTCCGAGCAGGTTTCTTCGACCGTTTATGCAATCTTTTGATCCGTTCGATAACGGAAAAAAACCTTTTGGTTTCATACATAAGGGCTTCTTCCGAATCCATGCCGTTTTGGAGCAAGTCCGAGAGCGCGGTTTCACCGTTTCTCACGGAAGCGCCGAGAAGAACAAGCTTCTCGAGAGCAAACGGGATTGAAAAAACGATGCTCATCACCTTCTCCCGCCCCTTTTCAATCCTCTGGGCCTTCTCAATCTCGCCTTCCCTCGAAAGGAGAGGAATCGTGCCCATTTCTTTCAGGTACATCTTCAGCGGCTCATAATCACTATCTGAAGAAGCCGCATGCTTGTCATCCTCAAGATCATCCTCGCCCCCAGCGTCGTCGTCGGCCGTCCAGAAAATATTCCTGTCATCATTGGATGCCCTCTGTTCCCTGAAAAATTCGAGATCCTCCCTTTCGACGTATTCATCAGAATATTCAAGAACGTGTAAAAGCTTGGACATTCGGACTACCTCCTTTTAGGTTAAGCATTCCGGCTATGAGCCAAAACGCAAATATTCTTCGTACTTTCTTAGCATAACGGATCAAATTCGATAAAAATATCGGGTTTATTCTTTTTTTTTTGTAAGAATTTTCTCTTCTTTTTGTAGGATTATGTCCTACAAAAAGAACGGGGTCCGACAGAGTGAAGGCGGAAAAGTTCCGACAGCGCCTCTCAGAGAGTACTCAGGTAGGCAATAATGTTATCGATCTGATCGTCCGTAAGGTAGGCAAAGGAAGGCATATCCCTGTAAGGCCGTCTCAACTGCCTGGCGATATTCCCGGGCGTCGCAGGCCGGTTGCTCACAGGTAGGAACTGTCGGTCGAGAATTCCTTTGAGTCCCGGACCGATCTCTGCCTGCCTGCTTTCGGGGTCATGGCAAAAAGAGCATTTCTCCATGAAAAGCTTCCGGCCCGCTGCAACTTTTTCCGGATCCGCCAGATCTTTCCTTGTCTTAATTTTCGGAATGCCGCTTTCCTCGGTCCGTATGCGCTTTTCGGTCCCGAATTTCGTAACGAGAAGATAATATCCGCCGGAAAATCCTGCCATCCCGAAGGTTATGAAGGCGATGAGGAGACCTATCACTTTTACCTGGTCGTAATATCTTCCATAGAACCTCATAAAGATGATTTTTACAGTGAGAAGTATGATTACCGACATAGCGAATGCCGAATGAAAGGCCGCACGAGGAGAAGGCTCGGCCTTCGTCCGCATCAGGTAGTCAAGGCACAGATAAGCGGTGGCTATAAAAAGGAGGATATAGATGATCCCGTTCACTCTGTGAATGTTCCTGAGTCTGCCGGCGCTGAATCTCGTCTCCGCCCGGCCGAAGAGTTCAAACATCGTAAGCATCGCCACCACCGTGAGCAAAACGATACCCAGGGACAGCATGGATTTGAGGAAAAAGACCGGCATGAACTATCCCTAAAAAAAACCCGGCAAAAACTTACAGTTTCGATATCTTTGCCGGAACCCTCCGTTTATCAGGCTGTTAATGACCGGGGACCTTCTTTCCCTCCGGTCTCTTCTCCCCCAATGACCTGATATAGGCCACCAGATCCTTCATCTGGGCCGAATCAGTGTCGATAGCACTCCCCTTTGATGCATTGACAATGCACAGGTTAATAGCCTCCTCAAGGGAATCAGCAGGACCGGCGGGTGTCATCAGCTGCTTCTTTGTCGCGGCGTCTTCAAGTCCCTGTCCATCGGGATGGCAGGAATTGCAGGCAATTTTTCCGCCTGCGAAGGTCGGATCGTTAAATAGAGCCTTTCCCCTTTCTTCAGGAAGGTGTTTCATGGCATAAGCACCTGGAAGCACAAAGCCCGTCAAAATCACGATCATTAAAATGATGTGAATTTTTTTCACTGCAGACACCTCCTTCATCTTGCGTATGCTTCACATTCTACTAAAAGTAGAGTTCATCTGCAACTCTTTACTTCAACAATATGGTCCGGAATAACGATATTTGGACAGATCTGATGTAAAATAAAAAAAGCAGCCGGTGGGAAAAAAAATATGAAAGGCGACGGTAGAAGAATGAAGGTAATCGCATTTCTCGGAAGTCCAAGGAAAGACGGCAACACGGAACTGCTTCTCAAAGAGACTCTCAAAGCAGTGCGTTCGAAAGGACCGGAGATAACCGTCTTCAACCTTAATGAGATGGACATAAGACCCTGTCAGGACTGCGGGGGCTGTGACAAAACCGGGGAGTGCATCATAGACGATGATATGTCACAGATCTATCCCGCAATACGCTCTGCGGACAGGATCATCCTCGCCTCTCCGATATTTTTCTTCGGCCTGAGCGCACAGTCCAAGATCATGATCGACCGTTGCCAGAGCTTCTGGTGTGAAAAATACCTTCTGAAAAAGCCGCTCCCGGAAGGTCCCTTCGGCCGCAAAGGGCTGCTGCTCCTGGTCGGTGGAATGAAAAAAGAAATAGGAGTCGAGTGCAGCAACGCAACCTCCAAGGCTTTTTTCAGGACGATCAGCGTAGGCGAACACAAAGTGCTGAGTTTCCTCGGCGTCGATGCCAAGGGCGCGATACTTAAACAACCTGACTCGTTGAAGGAAGCCTTTAAGGCAGGAACAGACCTGTTCGGCACATAGAAAGGTTATGCCTGTCCCGCCTCCGGTATATGTCCAACTGTATCCTACGCTGGCGTGCAACCAGTCCTGTTCTTTCTGCTTCAATCGGGGATTTCCCGTAAAGTCCGACACAAATATGTCGTGGGAGAACGCCCTTCTGCTCCTCGATATACTTAAGAGTCACGGTGTCATGCAGATTGATATCATGGGCGGGGAGCCGCTGCTTATAGAGTGGATGCCCGGTTTTATAAGGACTGCGGTCAGGCATTATTTTTCCGTCAATATGAGCACGAACGGAAGTCGTGCCGGGGTCCTCATGGAAATAAAAGATATCGCCTCATCTAAATTCACGGTCGGCATATCTCTCGAAGGGGATGCGGCGGAGAGGCACAACCGCCTGACTGGATCTTCGAACTTTCATCGAACCATTCGGAACATCAGGCTTCTCGCCGATCACGGTTTCGATCCGCTCGTCAAGACGGTCGTCAGTGCAGAAACAGGGGAAACTTTACAGCGGATCGTGGATCTCATGGGGGATATCGGGGTCAGGAGGTATTTCCTGATCCATATGGACGTCCTGTCGAAGGATGAAGTACTTTTGGCAAAGAGCATGGGCTTCACCGATTTCCTCGCCGTCTTTAAGTCACTGAAAACTGCGAATCCCGGCAGGGAGATCTTCAAGGTAAACGCGTCCTGTTTCGACCGTCACATACTGCCGCCTTATGCCCGATGTGCGGGAGGTATTTTTAAACTGTCCCTTCTGCCGGACGGCTCCGCCTTCCCGTGCAATCTCTTTCATGCAATGGGAGAGTTTTACCTCGGGAATATATTTCGTGACGGCTTCTCCCGTATCTGGAGCCATCCGAAACTCGCCGTTTTCAGAGAGTTCCAGGGGAATAAGTGCCCCCGGGAAGGATGCTTAAACAGGACTGACTGCACCGGCGGCTGCCCCGCACATGCTTGTTTCCACCACGGCGCCGAGGACGGTTCTGACATCAGGTGCACGGGACGGGCGCTTTGAACATCCATCATTTTGCCTTACAAGTACTTCCGTCATATTGTCCAAGGCTGATTCTTGTTCTGGATACTTTGAGGCAGTCATAATCGGAGCCTGTTTCGTGTTCTTCCGGAATGCTGATCCACACTGTCCTCAATGACGACATCAATCCCCGCGTGTCCATTGAGGCGCTTTATAAAATTGCGGGGGATGCTGGATGGACAAAACTAGGTATTACGCTGTTCAGACATAAAGACCAAAGCGGATGATACGGAAGGAAGCCGGTGATTTTGTTATTTAATTGCGGTCCTCATGATTTTAGGGCCAGTATCAGAGCATCTTCCCGGGGTGAGGAATAATAGTTTTTCCTGGTACCGACCAGCCTGAAACGAAACTTTTCATACATCCTTTTCGCCTCTTCGTTCGACGACCTTACTTCGAGGAAGATGTACCTGCAGCCCTCCCGCTTCAGGGAGTTGATAGCATCGCCGACAAGATATGAAGCAATCCCCCGCCTTCTGAAGTCCTTATGGACGGCAATGGTAAGAATATGCCCTTCGTCAAGGACCCGGCCGGCGCATATATAGCCGGCCAACCTTCCGGTCACTCTGGCCACCCTGGACAGAGATCCCGGCTTCATGACTTCGTTAAAAAAAGAGGTCTCGGACCACGGTGTCGAAAAAGATGCGCATTCAATCTCCTCCACCGCGGGGATGTCCGAAATCCTCATATCATCAAGGAAGATCCCCTCTACTTTCTCTTCGACCATTTCACCTCTGCCTCGGATTTTCGTATATAGAAAGGTGCGGCCTCCGCAGAAGACGAGTATTCTCCGCCCAGCGCTTTTTTCAGCCCTATTACCGCAACATTGGCAGGGGACGGGACCATCTTGTCCGGAGGCGCAATATGCGCTCTCTCAGCCATAACTTCCGCAATCATATCCCTGTAGAGAAGGGCGCCTTCACCCGCAAACAGGACGTCGCCCTGAAGATCCTTTAAAAGTTCCCCGGGTTTTATCGAAGTATCGCCGAAGGTCTTTTCAAACCCCTCCTCTCCCCATCGGAAGACAGCGGCGTAGACCTCGCTTTTTCTTGCATCGAACATAAGACAGACCGGATATCTGCAATAAGGGAAATCCCATGCGAAAGCATCGAAGGTCGGCACGGTGACCATGGGTCTGCCCGTTGAAAAGGAGAGCCCCTTGACCGTGCTCAGTCCTATTCTCAGCCCTGTAAAAGAACCGGGCCCCGCCGAAACGGCAAAGACATCGATATCATTTATTTCGAGTTCCGACTGCGAGAGTGTGCGGTCGATCACAGCCATCAGTCTTTCGGAGTGAGTGGTCTTGACGTTGAGCTTCGTCTCGGCGATCAGGCCGCGGCGCTCGTCGACTACCGCCACACCTCCAAGCATGGTCGATGTTTCTATCCCGAGTATCTTCATTGGTTTATTATAGCCCGGCAGGCCCGGGAAAAATCTTCATGAACCGCCATTAACACATACATCCTCAATGAGGAGACGTCTCGACGGAACAGGGAGGGAAATAGTCTCTGCGGTTTCTTTTGCCGATATTCCCGCAGTATATTTCTTATTAAACAAAGGGGCAAAAGCCTCGGAGCGAATTGAGAATGAGCCCGGAGACTATTTCTCACCTTTCATTCCGGAGAATCCATGAATTAACCTGGCTTATGCGATGCCGATGATCCTTCCGCGCCCTTCATATATCTTTTCGCGAAAACCACCGAAGCGGCAATACAGATCATACCGGCAATTGTGACTGCGTGAGTAGTGCCGATTCCGTCGGCGACCAGTCCCATAATCGAATTGCCGACCGGCACCGTACCGAGAAAAACTAGCGAATATACGCTCATCACCCTGCCTCTCAGTTCATCCGGTACGGAAAGCTGGATGTGGCTGTTTGCGGCC
>JBECKU010000120.1:0-5528 GCA_040235385.1 Candidatus Sulfobium sp.
CCAAGTACCCCATCGGCCAATATCGGATGACTCGTGCGGGACACGCCGGAACCTGGAGATCTGCAAGAATCGTACCGCTGAAACCAGCACAATGCAGACAAACCAGCTAATCAGAACCGTATGCGCCACAACGCTTCGCAGGATGAAGACCAGTACCGCTGAATTAATTAATGTCGCAATGAGCCCAAACGGCGCGTTTCTGTAAAGAAGAATGACCTGTTCAGAATAGAGCTGAGGATGTTCATGAGATGCGGAGTTTCTTAACTTACCAAAAGAAAGCATGTGCTACATACAATACTATATAAGCTACCAAAACAATAATTAATAAATTTTAATCAAGGAATTCCCGGGGCGAAGTGTGTAGTTGAGCTGAGGTCGTTGAGACCGTCCCACTTAAAGGGATTGTTGAGGTCAAAAATGAGCTTCAAGTCCACCAGAAATTGTATCTATCTGCAGTTCTTCGATGATTTAATTAGTTAACCTGGTCCGACCCCGCATGTAAGCCAGCCTGAATATTCCTGCATTGATGACCCTAAATTTGCGTAGTAGTATGAAATTAACAGGGATAGGTAGTTAAAGAAGTGGCCTTTGTCGACAATCATAACCTGCGAAAGGGTTAAACAAGATGAACATTAAACATTTGCCAGGTGTCGATGCTCGTAAGGCGGGCGGAAAAATTCCGCCCATCTTACTTGATGAACCTCTCAAGCGTTATATTTTCGAGGAAGGCGGCGTCGGCACATTAGAACCGTGACAATCGGTGCAATTGTGCTGAGATTGTATATTGTAAGCCTTGGCCGGTATGGTGCCTGCAGTTTTATATTTTCCGTCTTTCCGGTCGTTGAGGAGTTCGACCAGGTGGTATGCCATACTCGCCGTGAGCCTCGCGCACCGGTCTTTTCTCTCGGGGCTGGAGAGTCCTCTGTTTGCCGCCTTCATCCATCTGCCTACGGAAATATGACACAAAGGAGAGTCGGCAACTGTCTTCGGTATTTCGGCCTTTACTCTCGGGTCCTTCGGGGTGAACGTCGGCATTGAGGTCTCCGCATACCACTGCATCATCTCGCTTCCCATCAGCATTCCATCTTCCGATCCCGCGGTCCTTGGCCCCAAGATCAGGTTCGTTACGATGTTGGCCCCCGCATTGGTCCCGCAGATCGTGCCCCAGCCCGCGATTCCGCCCTCGAGGAAAATAAAGGCGTCGATAGGGAAAGATTTATAAGGCTCCCCGACTTTCTCCCTGAGCTGGCTGAATACGCTGCTGACGACCGCACCGCCGCAGAAAAGTCTGTACCATTCATCATAAGCGATTTCGGCTGTTTTCCGGGGGTCTAATTTTACGTACGGCCAGGGCCACTTTTCGGAAAGACCGGTCTTCGCCTCCGCCCGTGAAAAGAGGCCCGCACCTGAAACCGCGGCAGTTATGCCGGCGGCGCCAATCGCCAACGTTCCGGCGCCCTTCAAAAGCCCTCTTCTAGAGAGTTTCTCGTCACCCATTTTTCTCATAGGTCACACCTCCATCGCGATATTCGGTTTCGTCTGAAACCGTAAAGAGAATATTCAGAATCCGTTAACCATCCAAGAACAAGTGCTCTTATTTTGAAATGACAGCTAATTAATGTCAAGTTATAATTTTAGATAAAATATAAATTATAGCTTGACAAAAAATGGAGAGGGTCCTTCCGTAAATAACGATGCCGTGACCCTGGGCCGGAGGCAAGGGCCTGATTTTTTCCATAAAATCGCATACATTGATATGCTCCCGTGACGTTGACTCGGTCTGCTGCGGATGTTAATCTTTAGGCATGGCATCTTATGAGATTCTCGACATTTCGGGAGATGCAGGAGTCAAGGCCTTCGGCAAGGACCTGAAGGAACTCTTCCGGAATGCGGCCGTGGGAATGTACAGCCTCATTACAGACATCGGCGGAATAAAAGAGGCGAGAAAGATCGATGTTTCGGTCCGGAGCGGGTCGATGGAAGGGCTTCTTGTCGCGTGGTTGAACGAGTTGGTATTCCATTTCGACACCTATGGCTTCCTCGGAAAAAGAATCACTATTGATGATTTCCCGCCGGATAAGAAAGACCAGGAGGCCGGGCAGGAGTTCAAAATGAGTGCGTCCCTCTCGGGAGAAGATTTTGACAGGGCGCGGCACGAAGGAAAATTGCTGATCAAGGCGGCAACGTATCATGGGCTTGAGATCGAAAAAAAGAATGGAATTTGGCAGGCCGAAATTATTTTTGATATATGATATATGACCGGACATTAAGGACGCCGACTGGAGGTATCATATGATCGATAAACTGAGAAGGATAGACGAAACGAGACTAGAGGTCCCCCCGGATTATAAAAAAGGGATGCGAGTACACGGCATCATTTATGTCGACAATGTGCTCGAGAAAGAACTGGACTCGAAGTCGATCGAACAGGTGGCAAATGTAGCGACGCTGCCGGGGATAGTAAAGGCATCGACGGCAATGCCCGATATTCACACCGGTTATGGATTTCCCATCGGAGGCGTAGCGGCTTTCGACCTGAAAGAAGGCATCATCTCTCCCGGCGGGGTAGGCTACGACATAAATTGAGGGGTGAGACTCCTCCGGAGCAACCTTTCAAAAGAGGAGGTGCTCCCGAGGATGAGGGACCTGGTCGAGGTCCTCTATCAGGAAATACCCTCGGGGGTGGGTTCGAAGGGAAAGATACGGCTTGGAAGGGACGACGAAAGAAAGGTCCTCCTGAAGGGCGCGCAATGGGCGGTCGAGAACGGGATCGGTGAGGCATCAGATCTGGAGAAGATAGAATCGGGTGGAATGATCGAGGGCGCCGACCCGTCGATGATAAGCGACAGGGCATATGAACGGGGCAGGGCCCAGCAGGGGACTCTCGGATCCGGGAACCATTTCCTTGAGATACAATACATCGATGAGATTTATGACGAAAAGGCCGCCAATGTTCTTGGTCTGTCCATGAACCAGGTAACCGTGATGATCCATACGGGGTCGAGGGGTTTCGGACATCAGGTCTGTTCCGATTTTCTCGAAGTGATGGACCGCGCTGTCAGGAAATACGGCATAGAACTCTATGACAGGGAACTTGCCTGTGCGCCTTACAACAGCCAGGAGGCTCGGGATTATCTCGGTGCGATGAGGGCGGCCGCCAATTATGCATGGACTAACAGGCAATGCATCATGCATTGGGCGCGGGAGTCCTTCATGAAGGTCCTCGGCTCCTCGCCGCGAGAGTTGGGAATGAGCCTTGTATATGATGTTGCCCATAATGTGGCGAAGATCGAAGATCACGTCGTCGACGGCAAAAAGATGAAACTCGCGGTCCACAGGAAGGGCGCGACCAGGGCTTTTCCTCCCGGACATCCGGAGTTGCCTCAGGTCTACCGGCATCTGGGACAGCCTGTTCTCATACCGGGGGACATGGGAAGGGCGTCTTTCGTCCTTCTAGGAACGGAAAAGGGAATGGAAGAGGCGTTCGGTTCGACCTGCCACGGCGCGGGAAGGGTGATGTCCCGGCATCAGGCGAAGAAATCGGCGCGCGGCCGTGCAATCTGGCGTGAGATGGAGGACAAGGGGATAATCGTGAGGTCCGCCGGCAGAGGGACCCTTGCAGAGGAAATGAGCGAGGCGTACAAAGATATTTCCAATGTAGTCGACGTGGTGCACAGGGCCGGATTGTCGAGGAAAGTTGCACGCCTGAGGCCGATGGGTGTGGTGAAGGGTTGATGCCGAAGAGTTCGATGGGACCCGAAAAGACCCCATCCGGAAACAAGAAACTGAGAATCGGAAAGATCGCGTACGCAAATCTGTTCCCCATTTTCTCTGTTCTTGAGAATAACCCTGACAATAGGGGATACGAATTTATAGAAGGGGTGCCCTCCGAACTAAACAGGAGGATCCGAAACGGTGAGATCGATATCAGTCCTTCGTCGTCGATAGAGTACCTGAGACACAGGGACGCCTATTCGATCATAGAGGACCATTCCATAAGTTCCAAAGGACCGGTCCGGAGTATCCTGCTTTTCAGCAGGAGATCCATCGAAGACCTTGACGGTCGGACGGTCCTCGTATCGACGCAGTCGGAGACGTCGGTCGCCCTTCTCCGGATCATACTGAACAAGTTCTATGAGATGACCTGCACGCTCGAAGCGAGTTCGGAAGAACTTGCCGAGGCGTTGAAGACACATGACTCCTATCTTCTCATAGGAGACGATGCGTTGAGAGAGGAGCACAAGTGGCCGGACCTTCATGTGTATGATGCGGGCGATATCTGGTACAAAAAAACCGGCCTCCCGTTTACCTTCGCCCTCTGGATCGTGAGAAAAGGATGTTGTTTCGAAGACCCCGAATTGCTCGAAAAATTCACGCTCGACCTGGACCGCGCCAAGTCAACGGCATTGAAAAATCTGAGGCGGATCGCCCGGATATCTCCATTGCGCGACCTGCTCTCCGAAGATGAACTGGTAGCTTACTGGGAGGGAATTTCCTACGATTTCGGTGAAGAACATAAAAGGGGGTTCGAACTTTTCAGGAAGTATTCGGAGGAACTCGGCCTTCTCTGATGGACATTTCTTATATCCTGACTCCTTAACACACATTGCACAAAAATACCTCACAAAACAGGAAGAAACTCCGAAAAAGTCTTGTAATGATGACGTGATCTTATTTATCTTCACATAAATGCAAGCTGACGCCCGGTGATTTCCGGGAATAGGCTGGCCGGCCTGTTTCTGCAGGACTTTAAGGTGTCGCTACAAGACATTTTTCGGCGTTCCTTCCGGGCTGGTATGCCACGTCAGGATACCTTCCCAAAAAGGGAAACCTTTTCCCAAATGAGTAATCTGTTCACCATAATTATCCTGTAAACACAACCCTTTGATGCTGGCATACAAATTGATTTCATACCCTCCGATTAAACACTTGTCGTCCCGGGGAGGTGATGTCGAGAACAACGGCCGGAGCGTTGCCGGGTATAGGGGATTTGAAGATGACCGGAAACCGTTTCCCTTGGGAACGGAATCGACCCACAAAGGGTCAAACAGATTATATATTTGAAGGAGAAAAGATGAAGAACGTGCTCAAAGTATTGTTTTCTGGTCTTGCTGCTTTGGTCCTGTTCGTCGGATGCTCCAAGCAGCCGACCCAGGAGATCGAGACGACAAAGATGTCGATCGAATCGGTGATGTCGGACGGTGCGGAGAAATACGCGCCTGAAGAAGCGAAGTCGGTGAACGACGAATATAATGCAGCGATGGATGAGATCAAGGCCCAGGACGGGAAGTTTCTGAAGAATTACGACAAAGCGAGGGAGATGCTGGCAAAGGCCAAGACCGACTCGGAGAACCTGAAGAGCGGCCTGGCGGCAAAGAAAGAAGAAGCCAAGAACAACGCCATTGCTGCGCAGGAAGCCGCTAATACAGCAGTGAATGAGGCCCAGGCCCTTCTCTCAAAAGCCCCCAAAGGCAAGGGGACCAGCGCTGATCTGGCCGCTATGGCCGCCGATGTGAAGGCCCTTGAAG
>JBECKU010000143.1:0-10290 GCA_040235385.1 Candidatus Sulfobium sp.
GGCCGATTCCGATCAGGGCAATCATTCCGGCCAGAACAAGAAAGATCAAACCTGGATTTTCTAAAACCATCATATTCAACGCTGAAAAAATTATTGCAGTTTCCATCCCTTGTCACATCTTTTATCATACGTCGTAGAATAAGTCAATGAAATTAATAGTTTAATATATAGTTGACACAGTCTTATGTCTCGGCAGGCTCTTTACAAGCCCCGCGATAATGACTACCATTTTTGTAGAAGGAAAGCCTGAAAATGACCGGTATGATAAAAAGAAACAAGCTTTTTTGTATTTTATTTTTATATTCGATGTTATCGTATGTTCCATTTGCTCATGCCCAAAATCCGGGTGTCGGGATCGTTGAAAGATCGCTGGCGGCCATTTATGTCGATGACGGGAACGGAAGGCTGCTAGCCGCGGGAAACGGGTTCATTGTCGATTCCGGAGGCATCATAGCGACCAGCTCTCATGTTATAGCCGGATATTCCAGGGATGGTGGCGATTCATTCTTTGTGAATATCTCCGGAGCGTACTACGAGGCGGAGGATATGGTTTCCAGGGGAGACCTTGCAATTCTGAAGATACCGGCAGAAGGACTTCCTTCCTTGCCCCTTGGAGTCACTCATACCTTTCAGGCAGGCCAAAGGATCCTCGTAATTGGAAGCAGTTCCGGGCTCAAACTCGAGTATCTTGAGGGAAGAATAACCGGAATTTTGAAAGACGGCGATCTCATGATGACAGATGTTCCCATCTCAAGGAATCTCGAGGGGAGTCCTGTAATCGGTGAAGGGAGAGAGGTTATAGGGCTCGCATCTCTATCCGTTATTGGGGGGCGCAATTTTAACCTGGTCGTCCCGGTGAAATTCATCCGAAGCCTGCTTGACGAATACAAAAATAAGAGGAGGCGGTCAGGGAACGGGACAACATTGGAGGGAGCGGCAGAGGGACAGTCCGAGGCGGAACTTGCGGCTGAGTTGGAGAAGGCGAAGGCCGGGATAATGGAGAATCCGGAAAGCGCGAAGACTCACGCGTTGCTGGCGTGGACATATTCGAAACTCGGGATGTACAAAGAGGCGGTTGAAGAATACCAGGAGGCGATAAAGCTGCGCCCCGACCTGGCGGAAACTTATGTGAATCTTGGGGTCCTTTTCGGGAAACACCTCATGATGTATGACGATGCGATAAGGACCTTCAGGAAGGCCATCGAGATTGAGCCGGCGAACCCCGATGCTCATTTCAATCTCGCGATCGTCTACCTGATTCTTAAAGACAAGGAGGCGGCTATAGAGGAATATGAGATCCTGAAAGATATTGATGCCGAAATGGCCGCGAAATTGTATGCTCTTTTGTACGATCAGTTCAAATAAGAACTATGGCCGACCGGAACAAAGATTCTCGTGCTCTGTTGCACGAAGGCTGTCAGAGACTCACTTGAATTACCGAGGTGCTCAGGATAAGATCGGGCCAGACAGAAGAAGGGTTCCTGTCGAAAATGAGTTTGTCATCTCCTTCGAAAACATGCCAGTCGCCATGTGATATTTCCCGTTCGAGCTGATCCGGATTCCAGCCGGCATAACCGGCGTAAACCCGGAAGTCATCATCTTTCCTTCCTCCGCCTATAAGCTCCTTGAGAACGGTTGGACTCGAATTGAGGTAGATATTTCGAAATATATGCAGGGATTCCTCGGGAGCGCTGTTCGACCGAACGAGCAAAAACAGCTGTTCCATCTCTACCGGCCCGCCGATGTAGACGGTATCTGTAATTTTCTGGATGTCTTTTAAGTCCGGAAGTATCGCCTTCAGTTTTGTCCCGGTGGGACGGTTGACGATCAAACCCATCGCGCCGTTCGAGTCGTAACGGCAGATGAGTATTACTGTTTCTTTGAATCTCGGGTCGGACATCTTTTCGGCGGCAACAAGAAATTTCCCGGCGGCAAGCCGATTACCGGAATGGAAAAGGGCCGGAGGAGAACTGTCCACTGGCTTTCCTCCTTGTTGAAAGCCGCGATCTGCCACACTATCCGCTCCCGCATAGGACAGGCCGAAGGACCCCGCTATGTACAATAATAATAACGAAGCCAGTCCTATGACGACAAATCTGCTGTTCATTTTGTTCATATGTAATATTCTACCTTATAAAGGTTTATTGTCATAGTTGTCGCCTTTTTTTCCGAAGCTGTATTGTTGACTTTGCTCGTGATCTTCCTTTATCTTTCTTAGACTGACAGCATAGAGAAAAACTCCTGTATTATCATTGCGAGGAGCAGTTTCTGCGACGAAGCAATCTCTGACCGATTTATTTCATCAGAGGCGGGGTTGCCGCGCTTCGCTCGCAATGACAGAAAGAAGCCTTTTTCAGCAGCCTGCTGAAAAATATTTGGAGGAGCTATCATGGCCGGAATCAAGGTAGGCATCATCGGCGGTTCGGGACTCGACGACCCGCGTCTCATGAAAAATATCAGGGAAAAGAAAGTTAAAACGCCCTACGGCGGCCCATCCTCTCCTCTTACAATCGGCAAGCTGAACGGTGTCGATACGGTCATACTTGCTCGTCACGGAAAAGACCATTCCATATATCCGACGGGTGTGAATTTCAGAGCCAACATACATGCACTGAAAAAAGAAGGGTGCACCCATATTCTCGCTACAACCGCAGTCGGATCTCTCAGGGAAAAAATCAAGCCCGGCGACCTCGTCTTCGTAGACCAGTTTATCGACTTCACGAAACACAGACCGCTCACGTTCCATGATGAAAAAGTTATTCATACTCCCATGAGCGAACCCTTCTGTAAGAACCTGCGGGTACTTCTGGTGAATTCTGCAAAAGCGCTCAGGCTCAGAAACCATTCGAAAGGTACGGTCGTGACGATAGAAGGACCCAGGTTCTCGACGAAATCGGAATCCCACATGTTCAGAAAGCTGGGGGCTGACGTGATCAATATGTCGACCGTACCGGAAGTTATCCTTGCCAGGGAGGTCGGCATCTGCTATCAGACGATTGCCATGTCCACCGACTACGACTGCTGGAAGGAGGGGGAGGAGCCGGTCACCTGGGAGATGATCCTGTCCATCATGAGCGAGAATGCAGAGAACGTGAAGAAGCTGCTCATAAAAACGATTCCTGAGATCGTTCATCTCGAATGCGAATGCCGATAGGAGGAAGACAATGCCGATAAAATCGCGGATAAGGACTATCCCCGATCATCCGAAAAAGGGGATCATGTTCAGGGATATCACTACGCTGATCAAGGACCCTGTGGGGTTCAGACTGGTCATCGACAGTCTGACGCAGCGCTATATAACCTTGGAAATTCCCTTTGATCTGATCATCGGGATCGAGTCCAGGGGTTTTATCATCGGGGGGGCGCTCTCCTATACGCTGGGCAAGGGATTCGTCCCCATCCGGAAGAAGGGAAAGCTCCCCTTCGAAAAAATCAGCCATGAGTATGAACTCGAATACGGAACGGATACCATCGAGATCCATAAGGACGCCCTCAAAGCAGGAACAAGAGTGCTCCTGGTTGACGACCTCCTGGCAACGGGTGGTACAGCGCTCGCCTCTGCCGCGCTAATAGAAAAACTCGGCGGGATAATTGCGGAGATGGCCTTCATAGTCAATCTCCCCGATGTGGGGGGAGAGAAGAGGCTCAGGGAAAAGGGGTACTCTTTTTTTGCCCTCACCGAGTTTGAGGGGGACTGAAAGGCCCTGATTTATACGGCCGGTCACAAGCGAAGGTCATTTGCTGGAATTTTGCATGACTGCTATGCTGTGATAACCCGGACGAAATCAGATCCGCCTGCATAATAATTTCTGAAGCTCTTGTCTTTATGATACCAGGGAAATGATCGAAAAAAGATCGATCATATAAATTATCCAGTGTATCTCCTTCGCCTTTCCCAAAAAGAGTTTTATGAATGTGTAAACCAAGAACCCCCAGATTACCCCCTGAGTAATGCTGAAAGTCAGAGGGATCATTATGACCGCAAGAAAAGCGGGAATGGATTCTTCGAAATTTTTCCACTTGATGTCCATCAGAGGTTTCGCCATAAAGACGCCTACCAATACAAGGACGGGCGCTGTTGCGGCTACGGGAATAAAAGAGAGGACAGGAGATAAAAACGCAAACGGCAAAAACAGGAGGCCCGTTACAACGGCCGTCAACCCCGTCCTCCCGCCTTCTTCGATGCCCGCAGCGGATTCCACATAGACGGTGCCGGATGAGGTCCCAAGAAGTCCCGACAGTGTTGTAGAGAACGCATCTATCATCAGGGCCTTCCCGATATTGATCGGGGTGCCCTCATCATCAACTAGTTTGGCGGCTTCGGCAATGCCGACAAACGAGGCGAGAGAATCGAAAAGATCGACAAAAAGGAATGTAAATACGGGCATGGTCATGCCGACGGCCAGGGCGCCCGCGATATCGAGTTTGAAAAAGACATCGAGAGTCGGCAGGGCGAATATTCTGTCCGGCATGGTCATGATCGGGGTCTTCAGCCAGCCAGCCCATGAGCCCAGCGACGAGACGACGAGTGACAAAAAGGACGTAAAAAGTATTCCTATTATAAAAGCGCCGGTGACTCTCCTGATCATCAACAACGACGTGAAAATCAGGCCTGTCATGAACAATATGACCGTGACGGACAAACCGCCGAAGCCCACGACGGTGGCCTTGTTCGGGGCTATGAAGCCGACACTTTCCAGTCCGATCAAAGCCAGGAAGAGACCTATTCCCGCAGCAAGGGCGAGCCGGAGGGATGCCGGAATGGACTTGACGATTTCTGTCCGTAAGCCTGTAAGGGACAAGATAATAAAACAAATGCCTGAAATGAATACGGCTCCGAGCGCAGTCTGCCATCCGACATTCATTCCCAGGACGATGCTGTAGGTGAAAAAAGCGTTTATCCCCATTCCGGGAGCGAGGCTGTAAGGCAGATTTGAATAAAGACCCATTGCGATGGAACTCAGCGCCGAGACCATGACGGTGGCAAAGAGCACCCCTGAAAACGGCATGCCGGCTGTGGATAAGATACCCGGGTTTACGACGATTATGTATGCCATCATCAGGAATGTCGATATCCCGGCAAGGACCTCGGTTTTTATGCTGGTGCCGTTTTTCTCGAGTTCGAAGTAATCCCCTATTTTTTTGATCATGGCAATCACCCCCGTTCCTGCCGGACGTCATCCAGAGTGAACCGGCATCGGCAATTAAAAGTCGTATCATTATACCTGAGCGCATGTTAAATGTTACGACGGTCTCCGGCAATGTCACTGTAGTGATCCTTGGAACCAAGGAAAAAGGGGGTCATGAGGGAGGGCAGTCCTGTGGACTGAAAATTCAAGCCCGAAGTATATAAAAATAGCGGTTGCAAAAAAACGGTCCGGCAAGGGATGCCGGACCATTTTCAGAGCGCGATGAATTAATGCAGGATGACGAGAGTCAGGAAGTCAGTTCATCCACTTCCTTTTTCCCCTCTTCGAGTTCCTGCTCCTGCTGTTTATCCAGTCGCAGCAGCAGCGTCTGGAATTCCCCGACGTGGGTTTTTTCCTCTTTCGCAACATCGAGCAGGACTTTCTTAAGATCAGTATTACCCGTCAAGGCTGCCATCTGTTCGTAAAGATTAATCGCATCGAGTTCGGCGATCACCGCCGCTCTCATCAATTCCTTGTCGATGTCCTTCTTGTTTACTTTTTCAAGGATGAAAGGTATCGTTGACAGCATAAAGGAACCTCCTGATTAAGGGATATTTCCTCCATTTTATCACTGCGGAATATAAATTCAACTGAGTGTTGCGACGGTTACGCCGGCTCCTCCCTCGGACTTTTCCCCTTTCCTGAAATGGCTCACCAGGGGGTGTCCGTCCAGATGCTCCTTTACCGCCCTTGAGAGTATTCCGGTCCCTACGCCATGGATAATGACAACTTCCGGGAGAGCGGCAAGGGAGGCGTGGTTGAGAAAAGGCTCGAGTCTTGAAAGGGCTTCGTCTACCCTCAGTCCCAGGAGATTGATCCGGAAAGGGACCGCTTCCTCCGGAGTTTCAGGATAAGATACTTTTTCCGCTGTATCCATTTTTTCCCCTTTTCTCATCCGGATCTCTCCGGCTGGCACCTCGATCTCTTTTCCCCCGGCGCTTACCTTCAACCGGTTCTGACTTGGCATGATGTGAACGACCCGTGCATCGCACCCGAGCGACCGGACAAAGACAGTCTCTCCTTCACTGATTTCTTCAAGCGGCAGTGCGGCCGCGTCTTCCTTATCGTATTCCCTTGCCCTTTCTTGGATCTCCTTTTGTTTCGCTTCAACCTGTTTCAATAATCCGCGTCTTTTTTCTTTCTCTGTTTTCTTCAGTTCCTCCATAAGAAAACCCATCTGCCTCTTGGTATCTCTGACAACATCTGATGCTTCCCTGTAGGACTCCGATATGATCGCCTCACGCCGTTCGCGGGCTTCTTCAAGCCTCATCTCCAGCTGCAGGTTTCTTTTGTCGAGTTCTTCCTTTTTAATCCGTAATTCCTCAAGGAGCCTGTCCTGTTCCGCTCTCTTTCTGTTAAGCTCAACGATGAGGTTGTCGAACTCGATCTTCAGCCCCCCCAGCATTGCCTTTGCGGAATCGATCACGTGGCCGGGCAGTCCGTATCTCCTGGCGGTCTCGATGGCATAAGACTGACCCGGCTCTCCGATCCTCAGCTTGTAAAGAGGGGTAAGTGTCTCCTGGTCGAACTCCATTGAGGCGTTCACCATGCCGGCCGTCCGGTGCACAAACCCTTTTATGTCCGCAAGGTGGGTCGTTGCAAAGACGAGCGCCCCGCTCTTTCTCAGTTCCTGCAGGACGGCACAGGCAAGAGCGGCTCCTTCCTCGGGGTCGGTCCCTGTTCCAAGCTCATCGACCAGAACGAGAGAACGGGGCCCGGCGTTTTTCAGGATAAAGGAGAGATTCGAGATATGGGCAGAAAATGTGGAAAGATTGTTTTCGATTGACTGTTCATCACCTATATCGGCGAGCAGGTTTCCGGTGAGCGGGAACCTCGAGGACGAACGCGCCGGGATGGGCATGCCGGAAAGGGCCATGAGGAGAAGTAGACCGATAGTTTTGATCGAGATGGTCTTGCCCCCGGCGTTCGAGCCCGTGATCACCATGACCGTATCATCGCCGCCTAGATGAACGTCAAGAGGCACGACACTGCGGGATGCAGCGCTCTTTCTCAGGGCAAGCAGAAGCAGGGGATGTCTCGCCTGCACGAGGCGGATACCGGCCGAATTACCGATCTCCGGTATTTCCATGTCGTTCGAGACTGCGAAACTCGAGATACAGTTGAGAATATCCAGACGGACCAGTATTCGATATTCGGCGTCTATACCGTCTGCGGACTGACGAAGGCGGGCAGATATGCTTTTCAGTATCCTTATTTCTTCGGCCTTTTGCTCGGCATAGAGGTTTTCGAGTTCATTTGCGAGGTTTATGATGACCAGTGGTTCGACAAATGCGGTTTCTCCCGACTTGGAAACGTCATGCACGACCCCGGCCACCTGGCCTTTTGAATCCATCCTCACCGGGATGACCCAACGGCCGGACCGCCGGGTGATGAAATCATCCTGGAGAAAAACGGCGATGTTCTCGTCACGTACCAGTTCTTCCAGTTTCTTTCTGATCCGTCCTTCCAATCTTCTGGTCTTTTCCCTTAATTCGGAGAGGAGGGCGGATGCGCTGTCCAGAATATTCCCCTCACCGTCAACCGACTTTTTCAGCGTGCGGAGGATATCTGGAAATCCTGTAAGATCAAAGGTCAGTTCCTTAAGGAGCGGCAGCCCCTCATGCTCGTGCACCTGCCAGGATATGTCCGAGATGACCTCAAGGACCGGCACGAAGTCCGCCAGTTCCCGGGCTTCAAGAACCGCTCCCTCGGGCCTGACCCTGGAAATAAGCATGGTCACATCAGGGAAATCCGACAGCTTTATAGGGTTGCTTTCCTGCGAGAGTCTCATGATCTCGCCGACCAGTCCCTGCCTTGACCTGATTTCTTCCAATGATCCGAGTGGACGAATTTCGAGAACGGACTTCCGCGATGCCTCGCTGTGCGACAACTCCGAGATTATTCCAAGGAGTTTGCCGAACTCGAGCAGCCCGGTGGGGAAATTCTCTGCAGAAGGGCGTTCAGTCAATTATTAACCGTTTCAGAATGGGATACACAAGATATCGAAAAATTCCTCCTAACCTCCCTTTTTCAAAGGGAGGATTTACCCCTCTTTGGTAAAGAAGGGCGAGGGGAGATTTTTCGGTCAAGTGCGCATTCAATTAGGAGACCCTTTATGACTTACTGATCGATCAGGTCCAGCAGGAGCATGGTGTCCCGGTAGTTCTCGCCCTCTTCTTCTCTCAGGGGCTTAAAATAAGGAAACTTTACGCAATTTTTATACTTCTGAGCGAAAGCGCTTTGAATCTTTGTCCGGACTTTTATCATGTTTAATTAATTGCATATGAGATCAGGAGTTGTCAATTTTACCTCTTCACCCTGGCTGCAGAAGAATGGAGTTCTGCTTGATTAAAAACACTTATTTTTCACGCTCCGGTACTCATGCATAAAAAATACTTATCAAGATATAGGTAAATTTTTAGATAACCTCTTATTTCTAAATATAAATTGTCTTGACAAACATGAAACCCCTGTGATAATCTTCCAAACGTTTTTTAAGCAAAATCTCGAGGACAGGGAGATACGATGCTCGATATTCATTTTAACTGGCTGCTTATCCTCATCGCTAATTTTCTGGTCTTAATCTATATTCTCAACATTATCCTGTATAAGCCTCTTCTCAAAGTATTCCAGGAGCGAAAAGATATCGTGAAGAACTCTCTGGACGCTTCGAACGAAATGAATGCGAAAAAGGAACAGGGAATTACCGCCATGAACCAGGAGATTTCCGCCGCGAGGGCCAAGGCAAAAGAGGCCTTCGAGGCAAAGAGGAACGAGGGACTCGAAATGCAGAGGAGCTTTTTCTCGGAGGCCGAAGAGAGGGCTTCGGAAATGCTCCAGAAAGCCCGCGAGGAGCTTAGGGTCGAGGTTGAGAAAGCGAGGCGTAATCTCAAAGCGGATGTGGAAAAATTCTCCGACGAGATAGTCAGGAAGCTGGTAAGCGCATAATGAACAAGGAACGAACTGCAGAAAACACAGACAGGCAGGCAGGGAAAACACTTCGGCTGACCATCGGGCTGATTTCCGCATTATCCATGGTCTGTCTCGTTTTCGTTTCTCTTTCTTTCGGAAGCGAAGGAGGCGGGGAGGCACATCCTTCTCTCTTTAAGGCATATTTCTGGCCCGTCATTAATTTTCTGGTACTTGTGGCCCTGCTTGTGTTCATGATGAAGAAGATGGACATAAAGGGCTATCTGAGGAAGAGGACGGAGGTAATAGAACAGACGCTGAAGGAGGCCCGGGAAGCCAGGGAACTGGCCCAGAAGGCCCTCGCCGAGGTCGAGGAAAGGCTCAAGGTCAAGGACCAGGAGATCCAGGAGATTATAGCTTCTGCCCAATCTTCCGGGGATAAGGAAAAGGAGCGGCTAGTCGAGGAAGGGACCCGGCTCAAGGAAAAGATACTGGATCAGGCCCGGACGAATATCGATTACGAAGTGCGAAGGGCGAAAGAATCGATAAAGGAAGAGGCCGTCGATATTGCAATGGAACTGGCCGAAAAGAAACTCAGGGAAAAATTGACAAAGGAAGAGCAGATGAAGCTGCTCGAAGAGTCAGTCGCCAAGATAGAGGGTAAAAAGTGAAACCTGTTAAAGAAGCCAAGAAATACGCGAAGACGCTGATCAACGTGGTCGGCATCGATGAAGTCCCCCGGACTCTTGCGGAACTGGGCGTCATCGAAGAGACGATGGCAAAGAGCAGGGAGTTCAGGAACCTCCTTGTAAACCCTGTTTTTTCTAAGGAGGAAAAGGACAAGGTCCTGAAGCTGCTCGCGGAAAAAATAAAACTCTCGGAAAACTCCCTCAAGTTCATCATTCACCTGTCTGATAACATGGCGGTGACCGCTCTGCCCGAGATTATTCGGATTGCGACTTCGATTTACCGTGAAAAGAAAAAACGCGCCAAGGCGGTCGTTATGACCCCGGTCGAGATAACCGATGGCTACTCGGAGAGGATCAAGACTTCGCTTGAAAAACTGATTAAGAGGGATATCGATCTGGAATATGTTCTAGATCCGTCCCTTCTCGGAGGGGTGCTCGTGAAGGTAGGCAGCACTATGTATGACAGCAGCATAAAAGGCCAGCTTAGGCTTTTAAAAGATGAG
>JBECKU010000144.1:0-11552 GCA_040235385.1 Candidatus Sulfobium sp.
ACGAAGGCACGGAGCTGATCGTATGGAACAGGACGAGGGAAAAAGCGTCGGGCATGGGCGTCCCCGTGGCCGAGAGCCCTGCAAAGCTTGTGTCGGAAGTGGATATCGTGTTTCTCAACCTCTTCGACAGCAATGCCGTAATGTCCGTCCTTTCGGGCGGCGACGGTCTGCTCGAGGGCGGATGTAGGGGAAAAATAATCGCCGATACTACCTCAAACCATTTCGAGAGTGTCCGGTCCTTCCACGAAATTCTCGGGGAACACGACGGGCATTACCTCGAAGTCCCGGTAATCGGCAGCGTCGTACCCGCGTCCCGGGGAGAGCTTACCGTCCTCGTGAGCGGAATCAGGAAGGCTTATGAAAGGGCCCTGCCCCTGATCGGGAAGATCGGAAAGAATATTTTCTATCTGGAGAAACCGGGTCTCGCGACCAAAATGAAACTCATCAACAATCTCGTGCTGGGGTCTTTTATGGCGACCCTCTCGGAAGCTGTGGCATTCGGTGAGGACGCCGGAGTCGCAAAAGAGAAGGTTATCGAGATACTCTCTGCGGGCGCGGGCAATTCGATCATTATGAATGCAAAAAAAGAGAAACTTATGAAAGAAGATTTCTCCACCCATTTCTCATCGGCCCTCATGTATAAGGACCTGCACTATTTGCAGGATCTCGCAAACGCCCTGAAAAGACCCTGTTTCACCGGGGCGGTGCCGAAGGAGCTTTTTGCCGCAGCGTTTTCAAAAAACCTGGATCACCTTGATTTTTCTGTTGTGTACAAGATCCTGAAAGAATATTGAGGAGGTCGCCATGCCGACACGCATAAAGATATTCGTTGGGGACGTTATGATAAGCGCCGAACTCTTCGATACGCCCTGTGCAAAAAAGATCGCGGGCGTCCTGCCTTTTGAATCGAGCGTAAATGAATGGGGCGACGAGTTCTACTGCGAGATCCCCCTTCAGACGCCGCTGGATAAAACCGCGACCGCCAAGGTCCAGGTAGGAGATATCGGATACTGGCCGCCGGGTTCTGCACTGGCCATTTTCTTCGGTCCCACGCCGATGAGCAAAGGGGACGAGCCCGTCCCTGCGAGTAAAGTCAATATCGTAGGCAAGATACTCGGCGATGCCACCAGACTGAAAAAGGCTAAGGGGGCCGGAGAAATATTGATCGAGATCGCCTGAGGGGACTAAGAAATTACTCGTTCAGCTTGGACCAGGGGCATCCATCGCCGAAGTCCTCGATGCCCGAATACTCGGCACACGAACCCGGACGGTTTTCGTAGATCGCGCACCCCTCGGGGGTAAGATGCTGACATATATGCGGAAACGATATGATAAGGGCGTCCTCTTCGAGTCTCGTCACCGTTAATCCCCTGGCCTCGTAAAACTCCACAACTTTCTCCGCCGGGCAGCCGTAAAGAATCGGATGGCTGTAAATGCTGATCTCTTTGCAGCATTTCTGGCAGGATATGCAGAGTTTTTCCTTCTCGGTCAAGTTTTTTGAAGACACAATTTCCAACTCCGCAGGCAATTATTTTTTTGGAATCGTCTCAGGACTCCGCTCTATAAATATTAACAGTCTCAAAATAATATTTACCAGTTCTGCCATGTCCGGAGATCTTAATCGATCATCCAAAGCCCGGGAGTAACGATACTTGGAGTATAATGATTATTAGTCCTTTAGAAATGAAGTTCCGTACAAAACAAAATAAACGAACTTCAAGAAATTAATTACAAGGCACTGAGATGCAGAGGAAAATCATTGATGAGAAATGAAAATAAATATTTGTTCCTCCAGTCTTTCTCCGTGTCTTCATGTCTCCGTGGTGAAAGATTCTTGGTTCCGGCTTTGCCGGGTTAGGCCAACAAACCAAAGCGCATGGAATGTCTCAGCATATCAGTCAAGGGTATCGTCCAGGGTGTCGGTTTCAGGCCCTTCATTTATAATCTCGCCCGCGACCTCTCGCTCAGAGGCTTTGTGACCAATACTTCCGAAGGGGTCCTGATTATTTTGGAGGGAAATAACCTCGAAGTGTTCATCGAAAAGATGAGGACCGGGTCGCCCCCTCTTGCGAAAATAATGAGCATCGATATCTCCCCTGAGCTGTGCAGAGGTTTTTCTGATTTTGCCATAAAGGAAAGCATTGAGTCGGGGAGTTTCACCCTTGTGTCTCCCGATGTCTCGGTCTGCGACGATTGCCTTGCCGAGATGAACGACATTAATGACAGGCGCTACCGGTATCCCTTTATCAACTGCACCAACTGCGGGCCGAGATTTTCCATTACACGGTCGGTGCCTTACGACAGACCAAACACGACGATGAACGCCTTCCGTATGTGCGGTGATTGTGATGCCGAATATCGCAATCCTGCAAACAGAAGGTTCCATGCCCAGCCGAATGCGTGCAGCCGTTGCGGTCCGCAGGTCTCTCTTGTCGTCGGAGACGAGTCCTCCTGTTTCTCCGGAGACCCGCTCCTGAAGACGATAGGACTCCTCAAAGAGGGAAAGGTTATTGCCGTCAAAGGACTGGGAGGATTTCATATCGCCTGCGATGCTTCAAATAATGTTGCCGTCAAAAGGCTTCGGAAACTGAAAAGAAAGAACAACAAACCTTTTGCCCTCATGGCGCCGGACATCGCTTCCATCAGGAAATTCTGTCACGTCTCGGCGGAGGAGGAAATTCTCCTCGCCTCTCCCAGGAGACCCATCGTCCTTCTGGCAAAGCGCGCGGGACATTCCCTCCCGGAGACGGTCTCTCCGGCAAACCGCCATCTCGCGTTCATGCTCCCCTATACTCCCTTGCATTATCTGCTCTTCGTCCGGGATGGCAAATCTCTTCCCGCGGCCGAAACGGAGGAACCGGAATTCCATTTCGATGCGCTCGTCATGACGAGCGGCAACCTGAGCGAGGAACCTGTCGTAATCGACAATTCAGAGGCTTTCTCGAAGCTTGGGTCCTTGGTTGACGCCTTCCTCATTCACGACAGGGACATCTTCTCCAGGGTCGACGATTCCGTTGTGAGAGCCGGAAAGAGAAAGAATCCCGGGACTTTACGCGGAAAGACCTTTGATGATGCCGGTCTCTACTTCATCAGAAGGTCCCGGGGGTTTGTGCCGGACCCGATACCTTTGGATGGAGACGGCCCCGATGTCCTCGGATGCGGAGCTGACGTAAAGAACACTTTTACCATAACTAAAGGACGGTACGCAATCCCCAGCCAGCATATCGGCGACATGGAGAATTATGAGACGCTCAGGTTTTTTGAGGAATCGCTTGCCAATCTCATGTCGGTTTATCGTGCACATCCCGAAGCTATCGCCTACGATCTGCATCCCGGATATCTCTCCCACCAGTGGGCGCTGAGGCAGGAGATGACTTGTGACGGGCGCCCCGTCACCAGACACGGTGTTCAGCATCATTATGCCCACGTCGCATCGGTTATGGCGGAAAAGGGCATTACCGGAAAAGTCATCGGCGTCGCTTTTGACGGCAGCGGCTATGGAAACGACGGGACCCTGTGGGGCGGCGAATTTCTGGTCGCGGACGTCACGGGTTTCAACCGGGCGGGGCACATCGCTTATGTCCCTTTGCCCGGGGGTGAAATGGCTGTCAGGGAGCCCTGGCGGATGGCACTCAGCTACCTCCGGAATGCAGCGGGAAATGAGGTTTACGACTACGCAAGGTCCGCCGGTTTAATGGAAAAATACGGTAAATCAGGCGTCGAGACAATTCTGAAAATATCGGGGCAGAAATCTTTTTCCCCGCTTTCATCAGGGGCCGGCCGGGTCTTCGATGCGGTTTCTGCGCTCCTTGGCGTATGCGACCGGAATACATTCGAGGGAGAAGCCGCCATAGCCCTGGAATCCCTTTTACTGGACCGGATACCGGAGGATTATCCCGTGAATGTAATTTTCTCCGATCCTTTCCAGATCGACTTCTCCATAACTTTTCTGAGCATCCTGGAGGACATGCGAAAAGGCGTAGACAAGCGGGTCATCTCCACGAAGTTCCATAACAGCGTCATTTCTTCCATCGCGAAGGTTGTCCCCGGGGTTTCCAGGACGCACAATGTCAGAACGGTCGTCCTGAGCGGAGGGGTGTTTCAAAATCTTTATTTGCTGAATAAAGTAACGGACGTTCTGAGAGCCCAAGACATGGATGTGCATACGAACAATCTTGTGCCTTGCAATGACGCTGGCATATCACTCGGCCAGGCATATATAATTAGAGAACGTATAAAATCGGGGGGGGGCGAGGCATGAAAGACCTTATCGAGAAAATTCAGTCATTGACGAAAGAGATCGGCAGACCGGTGAGACTGATGGAAGTCTGCGGGACACATACAGTCGCGATCTTCCGGCACGGCATCAGGGATCTTTTGCCGGAGGAAATTATATTATTGAGCGGACCGGGTTGCCCGGTCTGTGTTACTTCCGTCAAGGACGTCGATTATGCAGTCGCCGTCTCCAAAGATAATGATGCCGTTCTCACGACTTTCGGCGATATGATGAGGGTCCCGGGAAGCAGGCAATCCCTTTTTCAGGCGAAAGCCGAAGGCAGCGACATCAGGGTCGTATACTCTCCGCTCGACGCGCTGAAATTAGCGTCAGATCTCCCGGACAAGAAGATCATCTTCTTTGCGACGGGCTTCGAGACGACATCGCCTTCGATTGCCGGAACACTCGCGGAAGCGGAAAAAAGCGGCATCGGCAACTTCTATATTTACTCTGTACATAAGACAGTGCCTCCGGCCCTGAAGGCCCTCCTCGATTCCCCGGATGTCAATGTAGACGGTTTCATCCTGCCGGGCCATGTGAGCACCGTAATAGGGAGCAGGCCCTATGAGTTTATCGCCGGGAAATACAGGAAACCGTCGGTGATCACAGGATTCGACGCTGAAGATATACTTTGCGGTATTGCGATGCTTCTGGCCCAGATTGTCGCCGGCAGGCCGGAGGTCGCTATCCAGTATACAAAGGTAGTAAGAAAAGAAGGAAACCCGAGGGCAGTCTCACTTCTTAAAGAATTTTTTACGCCCTCAGATGCCGAGTGGCGGGGCATAGGGGTCATTCCTGAAAGCGGCCTGGGGTTGCGCACTAAATACAGGCACAGGGATGTCCGGGCTATCCTGGATATCAAGATCCCTGACTTTGCGAGTCCCACTATTTGTTCCTGCGGAGATGTGCTCAGGGGAGTCAAGATGCCGCCGGACTGCGCCCTCTTCGGCAAGGCGTGCACGCCCGAAAAACCTGTCGGCCCCTGCATGGTGAGTTCGGAAGGAAGCTGCTCCGCATACTATAAATATCGGGCGGCCCGGAGTTGAGATGGACCTGATACAACTGGGCCACGGGAGCGGCGGCCGGATGACGCACCAGTTGATCCGCGAGTATTTTGCCCCGGCCTTCGACCTCAGAACTCTCAACGATTCCGCTGTCATCGACCTCATGCCTGCCGGAAGAATAGCTATGACCACTGATTCCTATGTGATCTCCCCCCTCTTCTTCCCTGGCGGAGATATCGGACATCTCTCTGTCTGCGGGACCGTGAACGACCTCGCGGTGGCCGGGGCCCGGCCTCTCTACCTGACGGCAGGTTTTATTATCGAGGAAGGATTTTCTCTGGCGGATCTGAAGAAAATCCTCTCATCAATGAGATCGGCGGCTGAAGAAGCGGGGATACGTGTAATAGCCGGGGACACGAAGGTAGTCGACAAAGGAAAGGGCGACGGGATATTCATCACTACTACAGGGGTCGGAGTCATCGCAGATGGAATATTCAGCGACCCCTCCGGTATCCGGCCTGGCGATAAAGTCGTCCTGAGCGGGTCTGTCGGAAATCACGGGATCTCGGTCATCGCGCTAAGAAACGGCATCCACTTTGAGCCGCAGGTTCTCAGTGACGCCCGGCCCCTGAACGGACTTGTTGACATAATGTGCAAAAAAACAAAGAATATCCGTGTCATGAGGGACCCGACGCGCGGAGGTCTGGCAACGACGCTGAAAGAAATTGCAAGCGATTCCTCCTGCGGCATCATGATCGAGGAGGACCTGATCGAAGTTAAGCCTGCGGTAAGAGGCGCATGTGACCTTCTCGGCCTCGATCCGCTTTATGTAGCTAACGAGGGCATACTCGTCGCGGTTGTTGGTCCTGAAGAAGCAGACCTTCTTGTCGATGAGATGAGGAAGACCGGTGCCGGGTCGGACACCGCGGTGATCGGCGAGGTGGTCTCCTCACCGGCACAGACCGTGCTGTTGAAAACGCATATCGGTGGGTTGAGAATTATCGATATGCTGCCTGGAGACCAGTTGCCGAGGATATGCTGAGGTTGTACGGACAGAAAGAAACGGCTGCCGACATAATGAAAATTATCCGCCGGAGGGAGAATTCATGATTCTCGGAGTTAATATCGATCATGTCGCTACATTGCGTCAGGCACGGCTGGGCATCGAGCCCGATCCGGCGATGGCGGCGACGCTTGCCATACTCGGCGGGGCCGACGGCATTACCGTTCACCTCAGAGAAGACAGAAGGCACATCAATGACCGGGACCTGGAACTGCTGAAACAATTCGTACCCGTGGAGTTGAATCTCGAAATGGCCGCTACTGAGGAGATGATTAAAATTGCAGCTAAGAAGAAGCCGGACCTCGTCACTCTCGTCCCGGAAAAGAGGCGTGAACTCACAACGGAAGGAGGGCTCGATGTGCGAGCAGGCGGGAAAAACCTGAAGAAGGCCATTAAGGTCCTCAGGGACAACGGCATTCCCGTAAGTCTTTTCATAAATCCTGCTGCCGACGACATATCGTTATCCGGGGAAGCAGGCGCGGACATGGTAGAAATACATACAGGCGTCTACGCTAACGCAAAGGGAGCAGCCAGGATAAAGGAACTTTCCAGAGTCAGAGAAGGCGTCGTCAAGGCACTTGAAGCGGGTCTCCTTGTAAACGCCGGACACGGTCTTAATTATTTTAATATCTCTTCGGTTGCAGAGATAAGAGGCATCAGAGGTTTCTACATAGGACATAGTATTATCTCGAAAGCCGTCCTGGTCGGTTTGGAAAGAGCGGTGAGAGAGATGAAGGAACTCATACTCAGTAGCTGTCCTCCAAAAAAATGAAGACTATCTGAATATTGCGTGTCAGAACAGTTGATATACGGAATCGGCATAGACATCATAAAGATTGAGAGGGTGAAATCTGCTGCCGAGAGGTGGGGCGACAGGTTTCTCCGCAAAGTTTTTGCTGACGGTGAAATAGCTTATTGTTTCAGGATCTCTGATCCCTACCCCTCTTTGTCCGTAAGGTTCGCTGCGAAAGAGGCCCTTATCAAGGCACTCGGCTCACGGGCCGGTGTTTCGTTCAGAGACATCGAAGTCGTCAATTCCGAAAGCGGTCGTCCCTCTGTCGAAGTAAGAGGCCGCCTTCGGGACTTATTCGAGAAAAATTCCCTGATCTGCGCGCATCTCAGCCTGAGTCATGAGCGCGAATATGGCGTCGCCTGCGTCGTAATCGAAAAGTAAGCCCATCTGTCATCCCGGGCTTGATCCGGGATAAGCTGCTATAATTTAAGAAAAACAGCCAGGGGGATACATGAAAGTCGTCACAGCCGAAGAGATGCGGGACATTGACAAAAGAACCATAGAGGATTATGGGATTCCGGGTCTTGTCCTTATGGAGCGGGCCGGGCTTTCCGTTGCTCTTAAAGTAAAGGAACTGTTCGAGAAGAAGAAGGTCATTGTTTTGGCCGGAGGGGGGAACAATGGGGGAGACGGCATTGTTGCCGCTCGCAACCTCTTCAACTGGGGATGGAACGTGAAAGTACTGCTGCTGTCCGAGGAGCAGAGACTGAGTCCGGATTGTCTGGCCCAGTTCAGAATAGCCCGTAAGATGGGCGTGCACATAGAACCCAGAGACACCCTGAATGCCGGCGATCTCCACGGCGCTATTGTAATTGATGCGGTCATCGGTACCGGTCTGAAAAAACCGGTCAAGCCGCCGATATCCGAACTGATCCGCGCGCTCAATAAATCTGATGCGCCCGTGATTGCCGTCGATATACCTTCCGGTATCTCTTCAGACAACGGCGGCGTGCTGGGAGATGCCGTATTGGCGGATTGTACAGTGACTTTCGGGTTGCCGAAGGTCGGCCATATGCTTCCGCCCGGCAATAAGCATTCAGGCAGATTATTTATAGAGGATATAGGCTTCCCAAAAGAACTCCTGGTATCTGACGCGCTCGGCGTTTACGCCCTGGAGAAGCATGACGCCGGTGCGTTGTTGCCGGAGCGGCAGGCTGATTCTTATAAAGGCGACTTCGGACACGTGCTGGTCGTGGCCGGGTCGAGGGGAAAGACCGGCGCCGCCTTAATGACCGCCCGGGCCTGTCTGAGGTCCGGCGCCGGGATGGTCACACTGGGGGTCCCTGAAACTCTTTCAGGAATATTCCAGGGGCGCATCACTGAAGAAATGGTGCTGCCTCTTCCCGATACCGGAAAAGGGATCCTCTCCGATAAGGCTTATTCCCCACTCGCTGATTTCCTGGACCGGAAGGCCGATGTACTCGCGACAGGTCCCGGGCTGACATCCGGACCAACGGTCGTCAGGTTGATAAAGAGACTTGTCGAAACCATTACCGTTCCGATGGTCCTGGACGCCGATGCACTCAATGCTATCTCTGGCGGTACCGGTGTCTTTAAGCGTGCGAAATCACCCGTCGTCCTCACCCCTCATCTCGGGGAAATGGCGCGCTTGTTGGCTGACAATTCCCGGAAGACCGGCCCTCCGCCAGTGAGTTCCGATCTCTTACATACGATTAAGTCGGACAAGTTAGGCATCGCCCGTTCTTTCGCAAAAAAACACGGGGTCTATCTCGTCCTCAAAGGGGCCCCAAGCGTCATCGCGGAACCGGAGGGAGAAGTTTGTATCAATACGACGGGCAATCCGGGAATGGCAACTGCCGGCGCGGGAGACGTCCTCACCGGCATGATAGCTGCAATGCTCAGCCAGGGCTTGCAGCCCTTCGACGCCTCAGTGTTCGGGGTCTATCTCCATGGTTCCGCCGGGGATGCGGCGGCTTCGGCCAAAGGTGTCTATTCCCTTGTTGCCTCCGACATCATAGAGCATATTCCGTCGGCCTTGTCTGCTCTCCGCTGCAAAGAATATTGACCTTTATGCGCCGTCTTATTGTTCCCGATATTTTCAAAGGCAAAGTAACCGCGTTCTTTACCGGAAAATCCCCCGGGGCGGATACTTCCGCTATCGCAAGGCTGTTTGGAATTCAGGAGAGCGACATCTTTATGCCGATACAGAAACATACTGACAAAATCGTTGTTTTGGATGCGTCACGGGAGCCGAAGATAGCCGATGCCGTAGTAACAGGCGAGAAAGGAGTGCTGATAGGGGTGCAGGTGGCGGATTGCATTCCCATTCTCGTACATGACGGCCGAAAGGGAATTGTCGGGGCCGTGCATGCCGGATGGAGAGGCACGGCCGCAGGCCTTCTGAAAAAGACCATCAGTCTTTTAATGGAAAAGTTTTTCTGTAAGTCCGATGATATTCTCCTGGCCGTCGGACCGGGAATCGGGGGTTGCTGCTACGAGGTCGGTCCGGACGTTGCCGCCGCGGTCATCAGAGCGACAGGAGAAGGTGACTATGAGATCAAAAGATCAGGAAAACATTTTCTAGACCTGGCCCGCGCCAACAGGCAGCAGGCCCTATCCCTCGGTCTTCCGGAGAACAACCTGTGGCTCGCCGAAGAATGCACATCCTGTCATCCGGACCGGTTCTATTCATACCGCTACGCCAAGGGCTCAAGGGGAAGACAGGGCGGGTTCATAGGAATAATGCCGTAAGATCCGTATGTACCCGGCCTCATTTCTCTCACAATTTTATGGAATAACGTGTTAAAATTTAGAAAAAATTCAAAGGGGTTCGTGTTTTGAAAGCCAAAGATATCATGAAGACAGAAGTGATAACCGTCTCTCCCGATACAACCGTTGAAGAACTGGGACGGCTTTTTATTGAAAAAGGAATAAGCGGCGCACCGGTCATGGAATCAGGCAAGTTGTTCGGTATCGTCACGGAAAACGATCTTATCAGGAAGAACACCCGGTTCCATATACCTACTCTCGTCAGGCTTTTCGACGCCTTCATCCCGCTCAAAGGTCCGGTCTCGATGGAAGAAGAGATCAAACGGATGTCCGCCTCCAGGGTAGGGGATATCTGCACTAAGGAGGTCATCACGGTCGATAATGAGGCATCTCTTCAGGATGTAGCTACGGTAATGACCGAAAAGAATGTCCATCTCCTTCCCGTTATCAGCAGCGGCAAACTCGTGGGTATTATCGGCAAAATGGACCTGATACGGGGCATCCAGGGTGAAGCTGACGAGCAGAAGCCCTGACGACACTGTCGCCATCGGCTTCAGGCTCGGAAGACTTCTTAAGGCCGGGGACGTGGTGGGACTTTACGGTGATCTCGGGACCGGCAAAACGACGATGGTAAAAGGCATCGCCGGCGCTTTCGATATTAATGCAAGGGACGTGACCAGTGCCAGTTTCACCATCATCTCCGAGTACGAAAGCACGCCTCCCTTTTTTCATATCGATCTGTACCGTATCGGCGGGACCGAAGATATCGACAATACGGGGTTCTGGGAATGTACAGGAGGTCATTCAGTGTGTGTGGTCGAGTGGGCCGAAAAACTCGGGGACGCCCTTGCAAAAGACATGATCCGGGTAACCCTCTCCGATAAAGGGGGGATGGAGAGAGAAATAACAATCGAAGGTATCGATGAAAAAGATTGGAATAATCTGTAAATCAGGAAGACCCGAGCCCCTGGAGATCCTGAAGGAACTCCTTCCGAGGCTGAGACAAACAGGGCATGACACGATGGTGGAAAACGAAGCGGCCTCCGGCCTGAATATCATGGGCTTCTCCAGGGAAGAGATCGTTTCGGACGCAGAGATGATATTCGTACTGGGGGGAGACGGCACCATGCTGAGCGTCAGCAGGCTCGTGGCCGAAAAGGGTATTCCTATCCTCGGGATAAACCTCGGCAGTATGGGCTTCATCACCGAGGTCAACAGGTCCGAGGTCTTTACCGCCGTGGACAGAATCCTTGCCGACGACTGCACCGTAGAAGACAGGCTGATGCTTACTGCGAAGGTCCGGCGGAATGATAAAATCATTTCCGAGTACACGGTGCTCAACGACGTGGTCATCAATAAGAGTGCTCTCGCAAGGATCATCGATCTGGAAACTTTCGTCGACGACCACTACGTTACAACTTTCAAGGCGGACGGCCTCATAATCTCTACACCCACCGGATCCACCGCCTATTCTCTCTCCGCGGGGGGACCCATCCTCTATCCGACCCTCGACAGCATCATACTCACTCCCATCTGTTCACATACTCTGACGAACAGACCGATAGTACTTCACGGCGACTCCGGAATAGAGGTGGCGCTGAGATCGCCTAATGCCGATGTATACATGACCCTTGACGGGCAGACGGGTCTGCCGCTGGAAATGAATGACATCATCGAGATAGGGAA
>JBECKU010000294.1:0-7689 GCA_040235385.1 Candidatus Sulfobium sp.
CCGTAAAGAAAAGGGCATGACCAGACTCTTCATGACTCTTGGGCGCAAAGACAGGGTCCAGACTGCGGAAATATTGAAGGCCATCGCGAGTGAAACGGGCATTTCGGGACGTCAAATCGGCAAGATAGACATTATGGACAACTTTACCTTCTTCGAGGTGCCGTCGGAAATAGTTGAAAAGGTTTTGACCGTGATGAACAAAGCTGTCATCAGGGGCAGGAAAGTCGCTGTCGAAAAAGCGAAACCGTCCAAAGTTGCTTCGAAGTTCTCCGCCGGGAAATCCCGTTTCATAAAGAAGCGAAAAAAAGAGCATTTCTCCGGAAAGGCTGTTTCTTACTAATTTTAAACATCACCTGCCGACAATGAGGCATAGGTGCAGGCCCCGATATCGAGTTCAGCGACTAACCCAAAGAGAGATTGCTTCGCCTCCGGCTCCTAAGAAACTCGAACACCTTTCGATTGTTATTGCGAACGAAGTGAAGCAATCTTGTCGTTTAAGCATGAGATTGCCGCGCCCGATGAGACCGGTCTCGCAATGGCTGCTGTGCGTTTCTTTTAGAAAGATTCCCCAGAGGGGATGAAATACTCTCAATGACAATTTTAGAGCTTTTCCCCGGGTTTGCACAAAATATTTACCCATGAAGAATCCGGATGCACCATTAAATAAAAAGCACATTGTAGGACTTCCTGCCTACCCGGCAGGCAGGTCGGAAAAAAAATCCGCTCAAGCACTATAGGCAGCCTTACTCTGAGGATCTTTCTCGATATTATGAATAACATGGACTGAATTATTAGTGTTGTGAGAATTTCGTGATTTTTTGGTGTTAAATTTAAATAAAGAGGTTTGGTAAGAGAAAGCCCGTTGACGCCTCACGCCAGATATGTAAAAGTGAAATTAAACCGGTCCATATCTTTAAAGGAGGCTTCATATGAAATACCCTTCCTCTGGTCGCTTTATGAGAAAAGAGCTGCCTGCAATCTACGGCGGCCGGAAAATATATATGTTATCAGAGAGGAGACACAATGAAGATATTGATTGTCATGCTGACAGCGTTGTCGGGAATATTCATTTCAACCGGTACCGGTATGGCCGCAGATAATCTTGAGAAGGCGACTTTTGCGGGAGGATGCTTCTGGTGTATGGAACACCCTTTCGACCAGCTTCCCGGGGTTGTCTCTGTTACATCGGGTTATACAGGGGGGCATAAGAAAAATCCCGCTTACGAAGAGGTCTCGGCCGGAGGGACCGGGCACGCCGAAGCGGTACAGATTGTCTACGATCCGGAAAAAGTGCCCTATGAGAAGCTTCTGGATGTGTTTTGGCACAATATCGATCCGACTGTCAGGGACAGACAGTTTTGCGACGTGGGGAATCAGTATCGAAGCGCCATTTTTTATCATGATGAGGAGCAGCACAGGCTGGCGCTGCAGTCAAAGGAAATGCTCGAAAAGAACAAGCCCTTCAAAGGGCCTATATTGACCGAGATAGCGCCTGCCGGTGAGTTTTACCCCGCCGAGGAGTATCACCAGCATTATTACAAAAAGAACCCGATCCGTTATAAATTCTATCGTTTCAGTTGCGGTCGCGATAAGCGACTCGAGGAGTTGTGGGGCGATGAGGCGGGCCACTGATAAGTACGGCCTCACGATCCGGACGGTTTTTTGCCTCTGAAATGACCTCCGGTCGTAAACTGAGAGGTTGTCACATCCGTTGTGCCGACAAATTCCACATTGACGAAGCCGATGTCTTTCATCAAACCCGTAAGATCTCCCACGGAGATCGCGCCGCCTACTCAGTTGGACCACGATTCGAGACTGCGGGTGCTCGCGCCCGGTGCGTCTTCTTCCAGGAAGATATCGGCAAATTGCAGCCTCCCCCCCGGCTTGAGAACGCGATACAGTTCTCTGAAGCTCTTCTCTTTCAGGGGAGAGAGGTTCAGAACGCCATTCGAGATTATGATATCGAAGGATTCGTCTTTATAGGGAAGGGACTCGGCTTTTGCTACCTCTACGTGCGAATTCGCCATGTCGCACCGCTTCATGTTCTTGTCCGCTTTCTGAACCATTTCTGGGGTGATATCTATGCCATACACCCTCCCTTCGGGTCCGACCAGCCGGCTTGCCACAAAGAGATCGAAGCCCGCGCCGCAGCCTACATCCAACAATGATTCTCCTTCAGTGACGGGACCGAGGGAAAACGGATTTCCGACGCCGCAGAAGGATTCCACCAATTCATCGGGCATGCCGGCGACCATGGAGGGATCGTAACCGAGAAAAAGCGCGCCTTTTCTCCCGGTCGGGTAATTGAACTTTTCGGCAGCAGAGATGGAGACCTCGCCATACTTCCTGCGAATCGCATCTCGTATTCCTTCGACATCTACTTTTTGCGCCATCGCATCCTCCTTTCCACGGATTGGACCGTTCCTGACGATCGGAAGCCGTTGAATAAGGGCTATCTCACGCAGAGCTTGCAACTTTCATTTATTATATCACGCGTGGAATCATGTATATTGACTTCGACCGGTGGTGCGGTATTATTTAAACAGTAAGTCAACCGAAGGAGGAATTATGGCATACTCTTTGGAGGGACTAAAGGAAAAGATACTCGAGATGTATCCGGAGATCGGGAAGCATGGCATATCATTCGATCTTTGTTTTAATGAAGAGAAGAACGCCTATATTCTTGACTTCAGGAAGGGCAAGCACGACTTGACGACGCACCTCGAAAAAAAGGATGCGGACGATTGCATGAACGACATCAAGTGTGTATATCTCGGCGTCCAGGTCGGCCAGTTCCTCAGGTATTTTGAGGAAGGGAAATAAGACATCGTCCTACTCTCTCGGCTTTGCGAGTATCTCGAGGACTTTAAGATCGAAGAACCTTTTTGAAACCGCCGACTTTACCAGAAGCACTGTATCTGCTCCGCGCGCTGTACCCGCCACGGTCAGGACTTCTTCTGCTTCGGGAATGAGCCCGGCATCGGCCGCCATCATCGCAATTTCACAGCAGACCTTGGTCCCTTGTCCGAAGACCCTCAATGTTTGAGCAATAATGAGAGTAGGATAAAGTCCGCTGAACTTTGCTGCGAAGGCCGTCTCGATGCTGTGGGTGACCATCGTGCCGGTGAGCACGTGCGCCCCGTTATTTCCCAACTTCACTCTGATTTCGGGTGTAATCTCAACGTGGTTCGGTTCCTTGAAACCGGCGCAATGAGTAACGACCACGAGGTTAGTGCCCGAGTCCTTAAGCGCCTCGGAAAACAAAAGACCCGTATCGCCATAGGTGGAGGCAATGACGAGATGCCTTATGCGTCTTTCATGGAGGGCTTCTTTTACGATCCCGAGACACGCTTCGGTGTTGTCCTTTCCGGCCTTTGCGAAGTATCTGACTTTGCTTTCCATAGGTCCTCCCGGATTCATTGAGATGTATTTCGATTATAATAAAATCGCTGTTCAAAAAGACAAGGAAATTAACCGCGGAGACACGGAGACGCGGAGAAAGTCTGTTTTTAAGTCATGATTCTTGCATTATTTCAGGTCGTCTTTGTGCCTCCGTGTCTCCGTGGTGAAATTATTTTTGGTTCATGTTTTAAGAATGTCTGAAAGAATGCAAAAATGGAAATTCGCCGTCGACAGGGGCGGGACCTTTACCGACGTGGTCGGCGTCGACCCGGACGGCTTTTTTCATCCCCTGAAACTCCTTTCAAATTCATCTCTATATGAGGATGCAGCAATAGAAGGAATAAGAAGGATGCTGGGGCTCGAAAAGGGGAAGACACTTCCTGAAAGCGAGATCGCCGGAATAAGGATCGGTACGACAGTGGCGACTAACGCGCTGCTCGAAAGAAAGGGCGGCAGGGTGGCGCTTATAATTACAAAAGGGTTCTCCGATCTGCTCGAGATAGGATATCAGGACAGGCCGGATCTTTTTGCCCTCTGTATACGCAAACCGGCAAGGCTCTGCACAATGGTAGTTGAGGCCGATGAGAGGATAGACTGTCACGGCGCTGTCGTTAGAAGCTTAGACGAGGAACATTTTGCCTCTGTGGCCGGCGAAATCAGGAAAGCCGGGGTCGATTCGGTCGCAGTCGTCCTTATGCATGCATGGATCAACCCGGCACATGAACAGCTTTGTGAAGAGATCCTGAAGGAACAAGGTTTCACGAGTATATTCCTTTCACACAGATCCGTGAACCTCATCAAGATTGTGAGTCGCGGTCAGAGCACCCTTATGGACGCCTACCTCAGTACCGTGCTTTCTCTTTACCTGAATGAAATACAAAAAGAAACCGGAAGTATCCCGGTGGACTTCATGCAAAGCGACGGAATGTTGAGCTCTCCGGAGACTTTCACCGGCAGAAATGCGATTCTGTCCGGACCCGCGGGAGGAGTGGTCGCTGTTTCGGCTGTTGCGATCGAGTCGGGACCCGAGGGCGTGATAGGATTCGATATGGGGGGGACGTCTACGGACGTCTGCCGTTTCTCCGGTGAATTCGAGAAAGTTTTCGAGCGGACTTTAGCGGGAATTCCGCTTCAGGGAGAGATGTTGAATATAATAACGGTAGCCGCCGGGGGGGGCTCGATCCTCAGTTTCGATGGACAAAAGATGACCGCCGGCCCTGAGTCGGCGGGCTCGGACCCCGGACCGGCCTGTTACGGTTTCGGTGGGCCCCTGACCGTTACCGATGCGAACCTGCTTACCGGAAGATTAATAGCCGGCTTTTTCCCGGAGACCTTCGGTCCGGACAGAAACTCATCGATTGATGACGGGATTGTGCGTGAGAAGTTTCTCCTTCTCTCCCGGGAGATCAATTCCTCTGAGGATATTGAATTCAGTCCTGCAGTTGTTGCCAATGGTTTCCTCAGAATCGCCAATGAAAAAATGGCGCAGGCGATAAGAGAGATATCCGTGTCAAAAGGGTTCGATGTGAGAAGATATACACTCGTATGCTTCGGCGGTGCGGGCGGACAGCACGCCTGTGCGATCGCTTCCCTGCTCGGCATGAGCAAGATCGTTGTACATCCCCTGGGCAGTGTCATGTCGGCCTATGGTATAGGTCTTTCAGGAAGGGCATGGAAGTCTTCACGAACGTTATGCAGAGTCTATGATGCCGAGACCCATAATGATATCTCAGACATCTTCAGGGAAATGGAGCGGGAGCTTTTTAAGGAGAGAGGCAAGTCGCGCCCGGAATGTGACATTATCCGGCAGACGGACCTCCGGCCGTTGGGGACCGAAACGTCCTTTACAGTGAATTATGGAGAATACAAAGGCATGATCTCCGACTTCAGAACAGACTATGCACGACTTTTCGGTTTTGACTCCGGAGAACCTTCTCTCGAAATCGTGAATCTAAGACTGGAAGTGAGAGAAACTGAAAAGTTTTTCCCACCTCTTTCAATGAAATACAGTGGCGCTCATGAAGTTGCTCCCGTCTCATTTCAGGAAGTATATTATTCCGACGGCCCGAGGAGAGCCCCTGTATATCACGCGGATTCCCTCCTGCCACATCATCCCGTTTCGGGACCTTCCATTATAGTTGAGCCGAATTCTACGGTTGTTATCGACCCCGGGTTCGAGGCTGAAAAGGATGAATCAGGAATTATTATCATTAGAAAAGTGTCACAGGAACCGAGTATCTCCGCAACCCGGGCCGTCACGCCGGACCCCGTGCTGATCGAGGTATTTCATAACCTTTTTATGGGGACCGCGACCGAGATGGGACTCGTCCTCAGAAATACTGCGCACTCTGTAAATATGAAGGAGCGGCTTGATTTTTCCTGTGCGGTTTTTGACGGGGCGGGAGATCTCGTGGCTAACGCTCCTCACATTCCGGTGCATCTCGGATCGATGTCCGACACAGTGAGAGCGGTGATCGAAGACAACGGCAATTCGATGCGGCATGGGGACGTTTATTTGACCAATAATCCTTACCGGGGAGGGTCACACCTGCCGGACATGACGGTCGTCTGTCCGGTCTTTTCTGAAAAGGGCGAAATCATGTTCTTCACAGCCGCCCGTGGACATCATTCCGATATCGGGGGCGCTACACCCGGATCCATGCCTCCCAACGCTTCCCATATAGATGAGGAAGGGGTGCTTGTGGATAATTTTCTCCTTATCCGGGATGGCATATTCAGGGAAGCCGAGCTTCGCGATTTGCTTTCCGGTCACGCTTATCCCGTGAGAAATATCGATGAAAGGGTCAACGACCTGAGGGCCCAGGTCGCCTCATGCCGGAAGGGGGTGGAAGAGCTTCGACGTGTCATAAAACAGTATGGATGGCAAATGGTGAAGGAATATATGGTACATATCCAGGATAATGCGGAATACATGGTCAAGAGGGCCCTGCTCGGTTTTCTCGGTCGGAAGAATACTTTCGAGGCGGTCTTTGAGGATCGCATGGACGACGGCTTCCCAATCCGGGTGAGAGTGACGATTGAAGGGGGAGATGATCCTCCCGATACTTTGAGGGCAGTAATAGACTTCACGGGGACGGGTGGCCGACACGAAACAGGAAATCTTAATGCTCCCTTTTCTGTTACCAGGTCCGCGGTGCTATATGTGCTACGGGCTTTGATGAATACCGACATCCCGCTCAACAGCGGCTGCCTGAGGCCCGTGGAAATTATTGTTCCCCGCGGCACGATCCTGAATCCCGCATATCCTGCGCCGGTTGCGTCGGGAAATGTCGAGACATCACAGAGGGTCGTCGACGTCCTTCTAGGCGCATTCGGTGTCGCGGCGGCTTCCCAGGGCACTATGAATAATCTTCTCTTCGAAGTGGAGGGAGAGACGCCATACTATGAGACGATCGCCGGAGGGGCCGGAGCTGTAAAGAACTGCCCCGGCGCATCGGGCGTGCAGGTCCACATGACCAACACGAGAATGACGGACCCCGAAGTCCTCGAGTTCAGGCATCCGGGCATCAGACTCGATCAGTTCTCGTTAAGGAAAGGATCGGGCGGATCGGGGAAATTCCCCGGAGGAGAAGGAGTCATTCGCGAGATACGGTTTCTGAAACCCGGGACTGTTTCTATTCTCTCGGAACGCAGGCTTTTTGCACCCTATGGGATAGAGGGCGGCGGACCCGGAGAAAAGGGGGAGAACCTGCTCAAAAGAGGCGATGGAAAGATCGTCGAATTGGGACATCGGCAAGTCCTGAATGTAAACGCGGGCGAATCGATTATAATTAAGACCCCCGGCGGCGGCGGGTACGGTAAAGGGTGATGCGGAGACGACAAAACTGCGGGTGAAATTATGATACCGGCTGATAATTCGGATCATTCCAGGCGAAGGATGTATTAAAACTGGATGTTAATAAATTATTCCCGGAAGGAGAAAATCGATATGAACAAGAACGAGATCTTAGGATTTTTGAACGCAAACCCGATATTTCATCTGGCGACTGTCGAGGGAGATAAGCCGCATGTGCGCGGCATGCTGCTTTACAGTTCGGATGAAAACGGCATCATATTTCACACCGGGAAGGGCAAGGACCTGCACAGGCAATTAACCGCAAACCCGAACGTCGAACTGAGTTTTAACAACGGCAGATTTGATGATCTTATCCAGATAAGGGTCAGCGGTGCTGTTGAGCTGGTAGAGGATATTGAGCTAAAGAAGGAGATTGTGGAAAAACGCGAATTTCTGAAACCCTGGGTGGAGAAGATGGGATATGAATTCAT